>NZ_JANSHM010000066.1:0-15975 GCF_047461635.1 Synechococcus sp. W55.2
TTTGGAAACAAACAGAATGCTATCGCTGCATAGTTGAACAGTGATGTTCAGCAGTGTTCAGCGTAAATGTATCAGGGGATATGACGCTTTGCAAAGGGGATCAAACCCCGTACCATAGAGGAGCAGGTTTCTCCGTTTCTCTGTTTTCAATCCCCAGGACTCACCATGGTGCAGCCGTCAGCGACCTCTGGGCAAAAGCCGATTGTGATCACCCCTTCCATCCTTTCAGCCGATTTCAGCCGGTTGGGGGAGGAAGTACGGGCAGTGGATGAGGCGGGGGCCGACTGGATCCATGTGGATGTGATGGATGGCCGCTTTGTGCCCAACATCACCATCGGCCCGTTGGTGGTGGAAGCCCTGCGCCCGGTGACGGCCAAGCCCCTGGACGTCCACCTGATGATTGTAGAGCCGGAGAACTATGTGGCGGATTTTGCCAAGGCAGGGGCCGACATTATTTCCGTGCACGCAGAGTCCAGCTCCACCATTCACCTGCACCGCACCCTCAGCCAAATCAAGGATCTGGGCAAGCAAGCGGGCGTGGTGCTCAATCCGGCCAGCCCTTTGGAGCTGATCCAATACGTGCTGGATCTGGTGGATCTGGTGTTGATCATGAGTGTCAACCCCGGCTTTGGCGGCCAGAGCTTTATTCCAGCAGTGGTGCCCAAAATTCGCCAGTTACGGGCCATGTGTGATGAGCGCGGCCTGGATCCCTGGATCGAGGTGGATGGCGGCATCAAAGCCAGCAACGCTTGGCAGGTGATTGAAGCAGGAGCCAATGCCATTGTGGCCGGTTCGGCAGTGTTCAAGGCCAAAGACTATGCAGAAGCCATTCGCAGCATTCGCAACAGCCGCCGTCCCGAGCTGGTGACAGTTTAAGGTGACAGTTCATTTTGAAGGAAACTGCTCCCTTACTGAAATCCGGCTTGACCCCAGCGCTGCGCTGAGCCAACTCCTCACGTGCCTTTAGCGCAAAGCAGCAGCCCCTTTCTGGGCAGCGTAAGGCCCCGTCCCGCTGTTGACGGCAGTTGTGCCCAGGCAATGGGGAGGCCCATCGACGGAGGGTGGGATGATCGGCTGCGGCGAAGTGGGGCTGAGAAAAGTCTGACAAAAAGGCACGCGGTTGCGCCGAATATCGGCAAGGTAGGGGGGAGGAATGGTGCCCAGATAGGCGCCCAGCACCTGCTGCTCGGGATCCTCTGGCAACACTTGGTAATACAACATCAGGCGATTATCGGGAAACCAGGCGCGGATCACCCTTTGCAGGGCTGTCAAGTTGAAGCCCGGCTCTTCAGGGTTGCGAATCAGGTGCATTCCCGCCAGGCGCCCGCCGACAAAATAGGCTTGCACATAAAACCCACGGGCGTAGATGGGCGGCTCCGAGGAATTCTGGGACGGGGGAGAATCGGGCAGATAAAGAGCCTCCCCCCCAGGGCGCAGTTGCCAGCGGCTCCAACGGGGATCCTCCCGGTCGCTGGAAATGGTCTCCCAATTGTTGGCGCGGGCGTAGCTCAAGAAGCGCTCCTCGACCATGCCCAGATAGAGCATTTCCATTTGCAAGGGCAGCCGAGCCCGGGTTTGCAGCAGGGGCAGAGTGCGCACTTCTCCCTGCTTGAGCACCAAGGTTTCCCCCAGCGCCGGGCAAGGTTCCCACGCCAACAAAACTGTCAGGATCCCTGCCCCAACCGCCCGGCCAAGACAGCTAAGACCACGTCTTGCCGAAGCAAGCAGCAGAGGGGTGAGCATCTGTATCTGTAGAGGTAGCCTGAGCTGTGGGCAACTGCCGCCCAACCCAGTAGAAGCAGGGACGTAAGATGAGATCACCGAGAACCCCGAAAAGCCGGAAAAAAGGTGAAGCTAGAGTGCTCTGCACCGCTGACGCGATGGAAGCTCTATTGTAGCCAAAGAGCCAAAGCCTCTTGAAAATTTTAACCTGTTGCCTTGCGTGAATTTTCTTGCAGATCCTGAATGTCTCGAAACTAAGGTACTCCGCGCCGCTGACGCGAACGAAATGAGTGCAACTCTCGAGAATGGCATTCCCGCTGCAGCAGCTTCCGACCGGCCAGGATGGCCGGGAGTGATCGTCATTGCCGGCCCCACGGCCACCGGGAAATCTCGACAGGCACTGCTTTTGGCCCAACGGCTGGGATCCCCGTTGTTGAATGCGGACTCTCGCCAGGTCTACCGCGAGTTCGACATCGGCACGGCCAAGCCCACCCCTGCTGAGCGGGCTCTCTGGCCCCACGAGCTGATTGACTTTGTGGATCCCCGCCACACCTACACGGTGGCCGAGTTCCAACAGGCGGCCCAAACCCGCATCGCCGAGGCCCATCGGCAGGGACAGACGCCCATCCTGGTGGGGGGCACCGGTCTCTACATCCAGTCGGTAACCTCCGGCCTGGGGATCCCTGCGGTACCTCCGCAGCCCCAACTGAGAAGACAACTGGAAACTTGGCCCCCTGAGATCCGCTACGCCTGGCTGCAGCAGTTGGATCCCGTTGCCGCCCAGCACATTCATCCCCATGACGCGGTGCGCACGCTGCGGGCTTTGGAGATCGTTTACGCCACTGGGAAGCCGGCTTCCAGCCTAAGGCGGGCTCATCCCCCCCATTACCCCATCTTGATCCTGGGGCTGCGCTGCCCAATGCCCCGTTTGGAACAACGCATTGCCCGGCGCACGGCGGAGATGATGGAGCGAGGGTGGATCGAGGAGGTGAAAACCCTGCGGGAGCGCTACGGGCCAGACTTACCCCTCTTGCAGACCTTGGGCTATGCGGAGATCGGCGCTTACCTGGAGGGGCGGATCCCGGAAGCCGAGCTGCAGCCCCTGATTGTGCGGCGCACCCGCCAATTTGCCAAACGGCAGATGACTTGGTTTCGAGCCATGCTGGGGATCCAAAAGGGCCATGCCTACGGCACCCTGTCGGGAAGGGGTCGATGCGTGGCCCTGTGGCTGGACTGCGAAGCTGAGGATTTGCCGGAGCAGATCTGGAAGCAGGTCAAGGCTTGGATGGCAGCTCCGACCACTGTTGAAACCAGTCCCGCCGCCGCTGAGCATCGGCCTTGCGATCCGTAAGGATCTCCAACACCCGCACCCCTTGGGCAGGCAAGGGATCCAAAGCTTGGGCCAGCTCCTGCCAGCTTTCCACCCGCCGGTGGGGAATGCCGTGGGCTTGGCAGAGGAGGGCAAGATCCACCGACTGGGGAGTAGCAAAGTAGGGCTCAAAGGGCGGATCTGGCCCTTGACGGCCCACTTCAGCAATGGGCAGCACCTCGAAAATCCCACCCCCCTGGTTGTTGATGAGGAGAATGGTCAGGGATCCCTGCAGGTGAGGGCCAAGCCGCAGGCCGCCGCAGTCGTGCAAAAAGGCCAGATCCCCGGTTAGCAACACCGTCGGGCGCTGCCGGTGGGCCACCCCGAAGGCGGTAGAGAGAAGGCCATCGATGCCGTTGGTGCCGCGGTTGAAGTAGGGCCGGATGCGGCGGTCGTTGGGGGGCCAAAACCACTCCACATCCCGCACCGGCGTGCTGTTGGCAATGAATAGCGGCGTCTCTGGCGGCAGGTGGCGGGCCAGCCACCAGGCTATCCTACCCTCAAACCACTCCGGCAGGTCAGCCATAGCCTGGTCTAAGGCGGTCCGGATTTGCGCTTCCGCTGTCAGCCAGCCCTGCAGAAAAGTTGTTCGCTTGGCCGGTGCTTCTGGGATCCCGGCGACCCACTCCTCTACGGCGAAAGGCAAGTGGGTGGTGGGGTTGTGCAGGGGATCCCCATTCTCAGGGCGGGGATCCAACCGCCAAACGCGGGGAGCAACCTTGGCCAGGGTTTGCCGCAGCGCTTTGCTGGTGGGCAGGGATCCCAGTTGGATGACTTGCTCCGGCCAAAGCTGGGGCCGATCCCGCTGCAGGATGAGGTCGTAGGTGGTGATGAGATAGGGGTTGAGGGAAGCGTAGTTGCGCAGGGGAGAGAGCCCCTCGGCCAGAACCGGCCAGCCCAAAGCCGTCGCCAAACGGGCCACTGCCTCCACATAGCGCTGGGGATCCAGCGGTTGAGCCGGCCCCGCCAAGATCACCCCCCGCTCACAGCTGCGCCACTCCTGCCAAAAAGAAACCGTCTCCGTCTGAAAAGGGCTCCGCACCGCCTGCAAGGAAGAGCCGGTGCATGGAGGAGCAACTCCACGAAAAAAGGTCTTCTCGAACTCCGGATCTTCCTGTAGATGGAGCAGCGGCGCAGTGCTGCCATCGGCAATGGGAGCCAAGGGATCCCGGAAAGGCACATTTAAATGCACCGGGCCGGGAAAAGGGTAAAGGGTGCGCTCCCAGGCGTGAACCAGGGTCTGGCGCAAGTAGGCCAGGGCTTCTGGATCCGCGCTGGGCAGGGCCAACTCCGCCTGCCAGTTGGGGTAATGGACGTAGAGCTTCACCTGGTCAATCGCTTGGCCGGCGCGGCAGTGGCGCAGCTCCGGGGGCCGATCCGCCGTCAAAACCAAAAGCGGCCAGCCACTTTCTGCCGCCTCGATGAGAGCTGGGAAAAAGTGAGCGCCAGCGCTGCCGGAAGTACACACCAGGGGAATGGGCCGCCGGGTTTGCTGGGCCAACCCCAGCGCAAAAAAGGCTGCCGACCGCTCATCCAGCACCGGGATCGCCTCGATGTCGGGGTGCTGGGCCAGGGCGTAGGTCAGGGGGGCTGAGCGGGATCCCGGACACACCACCGCCAAACGGCAACCCAGCCGACTCAAGGTTTCGGCCAATAGGGATCCCCAGAGGGTGTTGAGGTTGCGCCAGTCCAGCCGCCTTGGCAGGACAAAGTTTTCAGCAGTCACATTTCAGCAGTCAGAGTGGAGACAAGGTGTTGAGATCGAATCGGGATCCCGGCGGCAAAAAGTGAATGCGGGCATTGTGCAGCCGAAAATACTCATTCGCTGCCGCCTCCTGAACGGTCGAGTACAGTTGCGTCCCGTCCACAATCGTCACCGTCCCCAAGCCGATCACCTCCATCACATCGTTGGCCTGGATCACCACCGCCGTATTCTCATCAATGCCGATACCCAAACATTGGGGATAGTGGGCCACCGCCGTGACCAGCCGCACCAGGCGATTGCGCTGATGGAAATGTTGATCGATGATGACGCGAGGCAAAAGGCCCAAGCCCGTCTTCACCGTTACAATTGCCGGCGTGGGCGGTTCTCCGCTGTAGCCGCGGGAGATCATCTGCTGCCCCAACGCAGAAGCTCCGGCGCTGGTTCCGGCAATCACCGTCTGCCCCCGCTGCCACTGCTGTCGAATGGCCTCCATCAGCTCGCTGTGGGCCAGCACCTCCGCCAGCCGCTCCTGATCCCCACCCGTAAAGTAGATGCCAGTGGAGAAGCGAATTTTCTCAACGTTATCGGGATCCCTTGCCTCCATCGGGCTGCGGATATCCAGAACTTGGAGGCTGGCTGCCCCCATCTGCTGAAAAATGTTGGCGTAGATCTCCCCCAGCACCGCCGGGATCCCAGAAGCCGCGGGCACGATGGTGATGTGGGCAGACTTTCCCCCCGCTCGGCGGAAGAATTCCCAAAGGATGTGGCGCTCATTTTCCTTGTCCTCTGCTCCCCCGACGGCGATGATGTCGGAACGGGCGGTGATGGGATCCTTCACAGTAGGGCGGCTTAGGGGTTGGGCGTCGTTTGTCGGCGTGGAAGGAACTCCGTTCCACTCCAGCTCACGGTGGGCGGCAGAAACATCAGGCAAATGGGGCATGGAGCGCGAGGAAGATTAAAATGGGCACATTTCACTTTCACTATGCTACGGCTTGGAATTCGGTTTGGCGCAGCTCAATTCTAGATTTCACGGAAGAGTCAGGGGTTGGTTAGGGGTCTCGAAAGGGGGAATAATATTCGTAGGAATACCCTTCGGTTCACCCAGCAGGAGCATCCATGGCCAGAAAACCTGACGGATATCTTGTCCACATCATGCTTGAAGGTGGACAAACCATGCAGGTACGGGTCAAAGAAGCCAGAGAATACACCGAGCTGATCAACAACCTCATGGTGGGCGGCGAAGAGTTCATCACCTTGCCCAAGCAAATGGACAATGAGTACATGATCGTGCGTCCTCAACGGGTGTCCGGCGTGTCGGTGGAGGCGATCTACGCTTCCAGCGTTGGCATCGACCTATGAAATTGGGGATCCCTTGCCCAAAGAACGGAATAGCTGGGGATCCCAATACAAAACCCCCGCCACCAGAGCAGGGGCTGCCAGAGGGCTAGACCCTGAAGGGCCTAGAATCCATGGCGTTGGTAGGTCACCCTTGTGGAGGCAAGATCACCTTGTCGATGACGTGGATCACGCCGTTGGAAGCTTCAATGTCGGCTGTTACCACATTAGCATCGTTGACCTTGACACCATCAGCCAAAGAGATTTCCACAGGGGATCCCTCGACCGTAACCACTTCCCCAGCTTCCAAAGAGGTGGAGAGAACTTTGCCGGGACTGCATGGTAAGTGAGAAATCGAAAAAAGTCCCCGAAAAAGATGTTTCTACTGCCCCAAGATGCTTTCTTACAAAGGCTGCGGGGGTATCTTCCACTAAGGTTAGATTTGCAACAATCATCGCAGGGTGGTGGTGAGCAATCCAAAACAGGCTGAAAAAGGATCCCTTGAGGCTGAGGGATCAGTTACGTTTGTCTGCATCTATAGTCATTCTGATTCAAACTAAAACGCTGCACCCACACCTGAAGCGTTGAATGCGCGGGGCTGGAAGACTTTTCTTGGTAGCTCAGGCGTCTCACTCTAACCTGAAACGACTGTACTGTTTTGTTTGCTCGAGCTGTCTATCCAGCGGCAGCACAAAAAATAACACCCTCACGGTGCCGAGCAAAGGGATAAATGAGTTAACGAGCTCGTAATAATCCTGGCAGTTGTGCTTACTCTTCTTCCGGCTCGAAGTCTTCGTCGTAGTCGTCCCCGATCAAATCGTCGATATCGTCGATGTCTTCTTCCAAAATCATCTCAGGGACCTCAATGGGCTGCTCGATCAACCGGCCCTCTTTGCGCAACCAGTCAAGAATGGAGAGGCTGCTAGGAGAGGGCACCACCGTTGGCGGCTGATCGCGGGGCTCTTCGCGCAGAGAGGGATTGTGGTAGTACATGCCGTACGGAAAAAGGGCAGTTATCGACGAGGAATGAACTCGGCTTGGATTGATCTCCTCTCAACCGAGGGACGCGGGATTTCCATCGATATATCCCTCAGTTTAGCCTATGCCTGCCACTCCTGCAAAAAGCGGCGCAGCACCCGATCCAGCTCAACAGCTCGCGCTGCCTTGAACAGCAGCCGATCCCCGGCTTGTACCTGATGCAGCAAGACTTCCAGCAGTTCGGATACCTCCTCGCAGCGTTCTGCCTGGGCTGCCGGTTTTTGGTCGAGCAGCGGTTGCATTTCTCCTTCGGGATCCAAGAGCAAGACCCGATCCAGCCCCAAAGGGGCAGCCGCCCGACCCACCTCCGCATAGAGCTGAGGTGCATGCTCTCCCAATTCCCGCATCGGGCCGAGAATAGCCCAGCGCCGTTTCCCCGGGGTTTGAGCCAATAGGTGCAGAGCCGCAATCATCGCTTCCGGCGAGGCATTGTAGGTTTCATCCCAGATTTCCACATCTCCCGCCAGCTTGAGATGGCGGTTGCGCCCCTCCAGATGGGTGGGCAAGGCGATGGGTTCTCGGAGCCGCTCCCAATCCAGCCCCAAGCTGCGCAAAGCAGCCAGCACCCCCATCCAGTTGAGGGCATGATGCCTTCCCGGCAGAGGCACCGGCAGCGTTAGGCCCTCCACGGTTACCGTTTGGGCTTGGGGATCCCATTCTCCTCGTAAGTCCCCCTGATCCAGACCATAGGTAAGGGTTTGTCCCGACCACAGGCCGGCGGCAGTGGACAACAACAAGGGATCTTCTCCATTCAGCAGAGCCACTCCCTGCCCTAGCTCCTGCAGCAGCTCGCACTTGGCGGCGGCAATGGCCGCGCGGGATCCCAGTCTGCCGATGTGGGCGGTGCCGATATGGGTGATCAGAGCGTGGGTGGGTTGAGCCATCTGAGCCAGCCGGCGAATTTCTCCGGGGCCGCGCATGGCCATTTCCAGAACCACAAACTGATGCTCCGGTTGCATCTGGAGCAGTGTTTGAGCAACCCCGATGTCGTTGTTGTGGTTGGCTTCAGTTTTGAGAACTGTGCCGTAGCGGGATAGGGCAGCCGCCAACATTTCCTTGGTGGTGGTTTTGCCTGCTGAGCCCGTGATGGCCAGTATGGGGGGGGGAAACTGCTCCCGCCAGCCTCTGGCGATGCGCTGGTAGGCAGCTAGGGTATCTGAGACTTGAAAATGGGGCCCGGCCACCGGACGCTGGCTGATGACGGCAACGGCCCCCCTTGCCAAAGCTTGTGGAATAAAGTTGTGTCCATCAAACCGTTCCCCCCGCAGCGCCACAAAGACTGACCCCGGCTGCAATTGGCGGCTGTCGGTGCAAATGGCTTGGACGGGAAGACCCAACAAATGGGGATCCCCCTGCAGGGGAGTTTGCAGCAGGTCAGCCACAGTTCGTAAGGTCAGCATCGGGCAGAAACTCCAATTCGCCTACAGCCTCTTCGTCTATGGTCATTTCAGACCCGATTGAGACATTTCCCAAGCGCTCCCCCTCACCCCCAGCCCCTCTCCCAAGGGGAGAGGGGAGTTGGGGATAGCTGTACAGCTTTTTTCAGCGTTGTTTGCCACAGCCAGTGTCAATCAATCTCTTGCGTGGGAAGGCTCCCGCTTGGCTACGGAACTCCCATGAAGTCGGAAAAAGCTGTAAACCCAGTTCCTGGGCAACGCCAATACACGACTGGGTATAGGAAGTTGTCAGCTGGGTTGCAGCGTTTCGATCCCAGTCGGGAGGGCGATGATTGCCTCTTTGGCCATGCCGATAAACAGGCCATGTTCCACAACCCCCACCGTCCCTTTGAGTTGATCGGCGATCTTGGCAGGATCCGCCATAGGGCCGAATTGGCAGTCGAGGATGTAGTGCTGCTCGTCCGTCAAGTAGGGATCCCCGTTGGCATTCCGCCGTAAGGTGGCTGTGCACCCCAGAGCCTCTACCCGCGCCAAGGTGGTTTTCCAGCCAAAGCGCACCACCTCTACCGGCACCGGGAAGCGAATGCCCAACTGCGGGACTTTTTTAGAGGCATCGGCGATGATGATCAGCTCGGCAGCGCTGGCTTCCACCAATTTTTCCCGCAACAGGGCCCCTCCTGCCCCTTTGATCAGGTTCAGGGATCCCACTTCAATCTCGTCGGCCCCATCGATGGCCAGATCCAGGCGCGGCTGCTCTTCTAGGGTAGCCAGCGGGATCCCCAGGGAGCGGGCCTGTTCAGCCGTGCGCTCGGAGGTGGGCACACCGAGGATCTGCAGACCCTCGCTTTGCATCCGCTCTGCTAGGGCGCTGACAGCAAAGGCGGCTGTGGATCCCGTGCCCAGCCCCACCACCATTCCCGACTGCACCTTTTGAACTGCAGCCCGGGCTGCCGCCTGTTTCAGCTCATCTAAAGACTCGGTCCCGCTGCCGCCAAGGGTAGTCATTCCCAGCTCCTCTCCCGTGGATGAAGATCCTACCAAAGTGCTTTGCACCGCTACCGCCCGCTCCAGCTAAAACCCTCCGGCGCTGCCACCACCCGACCGAAGAGATCATAGGGCTCGGCGTGGGTGATCTGCACCGGCACCAGGGATCCCAGAGAGCCCTCCCCACGCACGTACACCACCCCGTCCACTTCGGGGGCAAAGCGAGGGGAGCGGCCAATCCACTCGCCGGTTCTGGGGTTTTCCTGCTCCAAAAGTACAGGTACCACTCGGCCCACCTGCTCGCGGTTGCGGCGGAAGGCAATGCCTTGCTGCAGTTGCATTAGACGGGCGCGGCGCTCTTGTTTGACAGCCTCTGGAACCTGATGGGGGAGGTGGTAGGCAGGGGTGCCCTCTTCGGGAGAAAAGGTAAACACCCCCACATGGTCAAACTGATGGCGCTGGACAAAGTCTAGTAGATGCTGGAAGTGCTCCTCCGTCTCCCCAGGAAAGCCGACGATAAAGCTGGTGCGCAGCACGGCATTGGGCAACGCCTGGCGCAGCCGCTCGATCACCCGGTCGTTGACCTGCCCTTGCCAGGGGCGATTCATGGCCTTGAGGATCTCAGGATGGCTGTGCTGTAAAGGCAGATCCAGGTAAGGCAGGAAATTGGCGGTCTCTTGAATGGCCTCCACCACAGCGGGGGTAATGCCCGTGGGGTAGGCGTAGAGCATGCGGATCCAGGGAATGGGGATCTGGCCCAGGGCGCGAATGAGATCTGCCAGCCGCGGCTCCCCGTAGAGATCGATCCCGTAGTGGGTGGTGATCTGGGAAATTAAAATCAGCTCCTGCACCCCCTCTTCGGCCAGTTGTTCTGCTTCCCGTAGGATCGACTCGATGGAGCGAGAGCGTTGGTCGCCCCGCAAGTGGGGGATGATGCAGAAAGAGCAGCGGTAGTTACAGCCCTCGGCTACCCGTAGGTAGGCCACAGGCGCATGGGTGGTGCGATAGCGAGGTACGGTCTCGTCGGCAATGTAATCCAAGCTGGAAGTAACGGCATTGACCCGCTCTCCCCGCTCCGCCCGCTCGATCACCTGGACGATCTGGTGGTAGTCGCCGGTACCTACCAAGGCCACGGCCTCTGGGATCTCCTGCAGCAGCTCCTCTTGGAAGTGTTGCGCCAAGCAGCCGGCAATAACGATTTTCTTGCCCTGTACTGCCAACTCCATCAGGGTGCTGACCGACTCCCGCCGCGCTGCTTCAATGAAGCTACAGGTATTGACGATCACATAGTCAGCACTCTCTTCGTCCCCATCCACCCGGTAGCCTGCTTGAGCCAGCAAGCCCAGCATGTGCTCGGTGTCCACCCGGTTTTTCTCGCAGCCCAGGTGTAAAACGGCAACCGACGCCTTTGTACGCTGCACCGCTGTTCGCGTAAGCGGGACGGAGTCCTTAACGGATGGGAAACTGGAGACGGTCGCTTCTAACCCATTCATGGACTGAGCATCAAAAAGGGGGCAGCTTGCCAGAGGCTTATCTATTCTAGTTGAGGGCCGCATCAGCGTTGCGGAGCAATAGAGCCGTAGCCACGGCCAACGCGGTGGCCGCCCAACTGTAGGGATCCCCGCCAGCCGCCGTCGGAAACAGAGGCGCTTGTCCATAGCCCCGCAGGCGCAAAGCCTGATAAACCCTCTGCGAGCGCTCGTAGCTGCGCACCAACAGGGTGCCCACCGAAGCAGCCAGGAAGGGTAGGTCTTGCCTCAAAGCCGGCCCAGGACGCCACAGGGATCCCCGCGGTCGCCAACCCCTCAGCCGGGCTGCCCGTTGCATCTGCTGCCACTGAGCGGACACCTCCTGCAAATAGCGCTGGGTGAGCCAGGCCAGTTCCAGCAGGAGGTCTGGGATCCCCAAGGCCCGCAAAGCTGCCAACAGTTCCGATGTGGGGGTGGTCTCCAGCAGCAGCATCGTGAGGGCAAATAGGGCCAGCCCTCTCCCCCCAATGCGAAGCGCCATCTGCAGCCCCTCCCAACGCAGAGCCAGGGATCCCCAGCGCCACAGGATGGTTTCCCCCGCCCAGAAGGGTAGGATCCCCATCAACCCTGCCACCAACAGCCCTGGGGCTGCCAGCCGCCTCAGCCCGAGGCTCCAAGGCAATCCCGACAGGCTCCACAGTCCAGCCACCAGCGCCCAGATGAGCGGCAAGAGGGCCAGGCACCTCACCGAGGCGAAAGCCGCCATCAGCGCCATCAGGCCCAGCACCTTGGGCAGAGGTTGCCACCGGTGCAGCCAGGAAAGGGGTTTGGAGGGGTGAGGATGGGATTGTTGACCGCGCCAGCAGCAAGGGATCCCTGAGCCGGCTTCATCTCTTGCCATACTCTCCCAGCAGCGCCGGTTGTACCCGCTGCAAAAACAGCACCACCCAACTGGCGAACAACCCCTCCACCACCATCAGGGGGATGTGGGCCACCACCAAGCTCCCAAGAGCCAGACGACCGGCTTCTGTGGAGAGGATCCCGCTGCCAGCGTCAACCACAGCAGCCATGACCACCCCGTAAAACAACAGCACTGCTAGACCCACCCCAACCGCTCCCGCCAAGAAGGCAGACACTCCGGCCCCCATCACCCGACGGCCTGCCCGAAAAATCCCACCGGCCAGGAGCGCCGGGATCCCCATAATGGCGGCGTTGATGCCCAATGTGGTCAGGCCCCCATGGCCAAAGGCCACCGCCTGAAAAAACAAGCCCACTACAATCGCCGGATAGGCCAAAGCCCCCAACATCAGACCCATCAACCCGTTCAGCACCAGATGCAGGCTGGCCGGGGGAAAGGGCAGGTGAATCGAAGAGGCCACAAAAAAGACAGCCGTGAGCAAAGCCGCTTTGGGCAACTGGTCGCGACAGCGTTGCGTAGCAATATGGCGGGGATCCCGTTCCCACCAAGGACATTGCTCGGCAACGCCGGCGCGACGGAGAAGCCGCAAGCTGTAGCTGGTGATCAGGGCGGTGATGCCATAACCCCCTAGCCAAAGCGGTGCTGGCAAAATGCCATCGCTGATGTGCATGGTCAGTCCTACTCCAGAGCAGAGGAGCCAGCCTGGGAGCCTGAGATTCCTGACCCTGGAGATCCCGAAACCGGTGGGCTCTCCACCGCTGCGTAACCAGATTGACGGGGCCTGGAGAAGAACAGAGCTGTGCCCAGACAGCCCCAAATGACACAGGCGGCCATAACCCCCCGCTGCAAAGGCCCAAAGGGTGGGGAAGCGCTGGGGATCCCTTCTGTCTGAGGGAACTCCTCGCCCACCGGCACGTTGACCAACACCCCATGCCCCACCTGGCGAATCCGCACCTGCCAGAGGCCCGTCAGGTTGGGATCCGGCTGCAGCAGAAATCGTCCCCGCGCATCCGTCTGTCCCTCTTGCCAAGGGGTAGTGGGATCCGTCGGCGCAAATACCGTCACCTGGGCGGATCCCATCGGTTCGCCAGAATCGTAGCGGGCCTGGATCTCAAAAGCGGGAACTGCCCGCCAAGAGGCCTCCACCCCGTGGCCCCAAGCGGGAGCAGACAGGAGCAGGCCGAAAGCCAGCAAGCTCAACCGTGCTCCGCATCGCTGACGCGACGCCGCAATCAGGCTCAGTCGGCAGGAAGGGATCCAAAGTTTTGGCCAGACTCGGTTCATTGGTTAGCTGAGGACAGACGACAATCTCTACGCTCTGCAGGCGACCGGTCTTGGAAAAGCCAAGACTTCAGGGCGAAGACTCTGTCTGGGCAGGGCCAGAGGCAGCGCGGCAGTGGCCTTCCCCCACATGGCCCAAGTGGTGCAGGAGCTCCAATGCGGCCTTAGCCGCAGGGGATCCCTCCTGCAGATCCCCCCAGTCCACTTCCAGAAGGTCGGATCCCCCCCCAGTGCTCCGCGCCGCTGACGCGGCCAGCCGCTGCTCCAGGGAGACAGGATCCAACTTCACCAAAGGGGCAAACCCTAGAGCTGCTTGATTGAGGCTGTCGTTGGGGGGCAAGCTTCCATCTCCAAACAGGTGGTCGAAATGGAAGGTGACCTCCAGATCTGCCACCTGGCCGACGCGCACAAAGCCTTTGCGCTCCTCCCCCACATACTCTCCGCAGGTGAAGGCCACCTCAGGGCTGAACTTGAGCACAAACGGCATCTCCCCAGCCCCTTCCTTTGTCGGTCGGGCTTGGCCTTCGATCCAGAGGGAATAGCCCTTTGCCGGCCCCTCCAGTGCTGGCACCAGCCGCCACCCCAGGGCGTTGTAGTGGCCAGGGGGTGCCTCTAGGGATCCCAGTAAGGCCCGCTCCGCCGGGGGAGCCGTGATCAAATCAACCGTGATGGGGCCGGAGAGGCTGACCAATGCCCGTGCCAGCAAATCTGCATTTCCTTCCGGATCAAAGGGCGGATCGGTTTGGTAGGCGGTTATGTCCGCCAGCGTCACGTACACGTGCTCAAAGCTCAGTTCCCAGCCGTCTTTGGAGACAAACCCCTCCCGAATGAAGTCCTCGCCGTTGGCCCAAAACTCCAGAGTACCCATCTCTGCCTTTGCTTGGGCTAGGGGTGCTTCCTGCCTGACCTTTTCCGCTCCAGCGTTAGAAGCCGGTCGGCAGGCGCCTAGAGAGAAGGCCAACCCAAGGGCCAGAAAGGGTAAAGCTAACCCCTTGCCCCAGGGATCCCTTGTTGAAGCACCAAGCCGAAATGGAGTGTGTTTCACCAGTTCCCCTGCCAAGGACTCGGTCCCGATGACGCAAACGGCACTGCTCTAGCGAAACACAGGCTTCCCTGGTGTTACAATCCCCCACCAGGGCATCTGTAGGGCTATGCCTATGGCAAGGGCTACTCCTGCGCCAGATTCCCCGCCCGCACCCAACCTTCCTGCCCATTCTGACGGCGAATGCGCTGCCAACGGCCATCTTCGCTGAGGCCCAGCACCGTCACCACCTCGTTCATGGGCACACCACCAATGTAGGTTCCCTCCCGCTCTGGAGTGGCCCGCAGCGCCAAGCCAATCGGCTCAATCACCCGTCCCTGCCCACCTACTGCCACCATGGGGGGTCGAGCCGGCAAAGGAGTTAATTCAGGGTTGGGTTCAACCGTGGGAGCTGGAGAAGTTGAGGCTGAAACACCATCCACAGGGCCCAAATTGCCAGCCCGCACCCAGCCCTCCTGTCCATTCAGCTCCCGCCGCACCCGTTGCCAACGACCATCGGCGCTGTACTCCAACACCGTCACCGTTTCCCCCACCACAATTCCCCCTTGGTAGGCTCCATCGGCAGAAGGTTGGCTGCGGATTGCCAGGCCAATGGGCTCGATCACCCGCCCACGGCTGCCGGGGGGAAATCCCTCAGGGTCAACAGTGCCTGCAGCAGGGCCAGAGGGGGGAGAGGGAAAACTGGCTGGGCGGGGCAAGGGATCCAAGCGCACCGCCTGCGGAAATTGAGGCGGGGCAGGGGGGGCCAACATGGGGGCGACGAGCTGCCACAACTGCCAAGCCAAGGCGGCCAGAGCCCCAACCGAGACACTCACCACCACCAAGGTGCCCAAGGGAAAACCGCCAGAAGCAGGAGAAGAACGGCCTCGCATCGGGTAGTTAGCCATCCGAAATACCTTCCCGCAATGCTGCAGGCAAGAATCCGCAGAGAAGATGGGATCCCCGTCAAAACCGAGGATTTACGAAAGCCAGAGCACGACTGCTGCGCAACGCTGACGTGATTGCATCCCAATGTATCGTGTTCCGCAGCGCTCTTGCTAGGCCTGTGCAGAGGAACCGCAACGCTGACGGGGCGACGCGACCCCAGAGGGCAAGGGCGTCGGAGATTAGCTTCTACTTATTGGTGTTGGTGAACTTATTCTGCCAGTCGGTCGTCAAAATCTCTCGGCCAAATACCCATCCTGCCAGAAGGAGGGGCAATGCCAAGCCCAGAAAGCCAAAAAGACTGACCACCTGAGCCACTTGCCGCTGGGCTTGTTTTCTCCTGGGATCCGGGATGTTGTTGGCAGCCAGCACCACTTTAGAACAAAAAGCCACCACCACCGCCCCCACCGGCCCCAAAACCAAAGAGGGCCACAGCCAAGCCGCCACTTGCGAGAATGCGTAGGCTCCGGTGAATGGGATAATCACGAAACAAGCCAGCTCCAGGATCCCCCACGTGAAGAGGGCCAACCAGACATCTTTGCGGAAGACTTCATCGGGATTGGTGTACATAAGCCTCCGGGATAAACCGCCACCTGCCACACTAAAGCGAGACTTTGAGACAGGAACAGCAGCGTCACAGCTTCCAGATTAACTCCAGGTGCTAAGGATCTTGCTTGACGGATCCTCCTTACGCTACTTTTCCCCTTAGGCAACTCAGCTAGAAATCGCAGGAGCCCCGCACTGTACCCGTAGGGTCAGTGCCGGGAGGAATGCGCTTTGATGAAGTACA
>NZ_JANSHM010000067.1:0-15964 GCF_047461635.1 Synechococcus sp. W55.2
TTGTACTTCATCAAAGCGCATTCCTCCCGGCACTGACCCTACGGGTACAGTGCGGGGCTCCTGCGATTTCTAGCTGACTGCCGGAGAATACTTGGCCCAGCGGTTGAGGGAAATTGGCCTGGCCGAGGCAGGATCCCCGCCCCAGCATTGATCCCAACTGGGGGTCTCTATGTTTCGGATCCCAGCCCTGCCCTACGAGTATGAAGTTCCCAGCCTGTCTCAGTTGGCCCTGGTGATCATCGATATGCAGCGAGATTTCCTGGAACCAGGCGGCTTTGGGGAGATGCTGGGCAATGATGTCACCCAACTGGGATCCATTGTGCCCACCCTGGAGGAACTGCTGGACTTCTGTCGTCAGAAGGGCCTAACCATCATCCACACCCTGGAGGGTCACCAGCCAGATCTCTCCGATTGCCCGCCCAGCAAGCGCAAACGCGGCAAGGGATCCCTGACCATTGGGGATGAAGGCCCTATGGGGCGGATTTTGATTCGCGGAGAGCCGGGCAACACCATCATCCCTGAGCTTGCTCCGCTTGCGGGAGAGATCGTCATCCCCAAACCCGGCAAGGGGGCTTTCTACGCCACCGAGCTGCAAGCAATCTTGCAAAAGCGCGGCATCACCCACCTGCTGTTCAGCGGAGTAACCACAGAAGTCTGCGTGCAAACCACAATGCGCGAGGCCAATGACCGCGGCTATGAGTGCCTGCTGGTGGAAGATTGCACCGCCAGCTACTTCCCAAAGTTCAAGCAAGCCACCCTGGGGATGATCCGGGCGCAAGGGGGCATCGTCGGCTGGACGAGTTCTGCTCAGAACGTCCAAAAAGCGTTATCGGGTTTACAGTGAGTGTGAATAACCCAACAAGCGTGAGGCTGAACCGATGACACTGGCTCAGGAGGCAACTGCCCAAGTCCCCGCCTTTTGCGAAGGGATCCAGTACTTCGGGGATCCCTGGCCGGAATTTGACCGCCTGGGCCAGGCCCCTGCAGTGGATGCCGGCACCGGGAAACTGAGGGATCCCGGCAGTCGCATGGCCGCCTACCAAACCTTGCTCTATGCCGATGCCTTGCGCTACCTCACCCTGCAAATGACCGCCAGTAAAGCCTCAGGCCATCCGGGCGGATTTGCCAGCCAAGCAGAAGCCTATGCCGCTCTGGTGTACCTGGGCCAGAAGAACATCCCCACCGAAGTCGGGCACCACGCGCCGGGCTTTTACGCGGCCATGTTTTTGGATGGATCCCTGGCCGAGATGGGCATCCACACCGTCTCCGACCTGCGGGCCCGTTTTCGAGAGCGGGAAGGGCTGTTGGGTCACCTCTCTGGCTACATTCCCGGACTGCTGGCGCCGGCTGGGCCGCTGGGGCAGGGGCAGCACTTTGCCATGGCGGGGGCATTACTCTACCCGGATCGCCTCTTCCCGGTCACGATTGGGGATGGCGGCCTGGGAGAGCCCTATGTGATGAGCTCCATGATTCACTTCCACACGGCTTTCCCGCAGCGCACCAACTTCCTGCCGGTGCTGGTCTGGAATGGCTACAGCCAAGAACACCACAGCATGATCTCCACCGCCAGCAACGCCCAGATGGCCGAGTATTGGCGGGGCAACGGCTTTGAGAAAGTGATTCTGGTGGACGCCAAAGACTTCGACGATGCCCAGCAGCCCGGCCCCTATGTCGATAGCACCCAGTTTTCCCTGGAAGCCCGCATTGCCTTTGCCCAGAGGGTGCTGATCGAAATGGAGCGAGCCATCCAATCAGCCCTGAGCGGACAATTAACGGTTTTCATCCTCAAGCAACTGAAGGGAGCCGGGGTACATGCCAAGGGATCCAAGTCCCACAACCTCTACGGCCACCACACTCTGGATCACCCGGACATTGTGGCGGCTCTGCGGGCGCGGGCCTTACATCCGGCAGCTTGGGCCCTGGTGCGACAAAACTGCCAACGGGCAGCCGGGGGGCCAGCCGCCAAGGTGGCGGTTACAGAGTTCGTTCGGCCTTTGCCGCCTTTGGGATCCCTGAACCTGACGGAGTTTCCCCTGGGGGACAAGCAGGTTTCTACCACTGCCATCGGATCCCTGGTGGTGCAGGTGGGGCAGAAGGATCCCGACTTTTTGGTGGCCAATGCCGACGGCAACGAAGCTTCCGGCATCGCCAATGTGAACCAAGGTCTCAAGGTGATTCACCCCACGGTGGATCCCTTATACAACCAACAGCCCCAAGGCCAGGTCTACGAACCCCTGAGCGAAGATGCCTGCGCGGGGCTAACGGCGGGCCTAGCCCTCTTCGGCGGACGCTCCCTGTGGTGCTCCTACGAGTCCTTTGCCGTCAACGGCCTACCCATCTGGCAGACAGTAACCCAAGCCATGGCGGAGCTGCGCCGACCCACCCCCTCGGCCATTGCCCTCTTCACTGCCGGCGCTTTGGAACAGGGGCGCAACGGCTGGACCCACCAGCGGCCGGAAATTGAGGCCTACCTGGCGGCCATGATGCGCAACGGCAACGTCTTCCCCCTCTTCCCGCCCGATGCCAACTGTGCCCAAGCTGCCTACGAATGGGCCCTATCCACCTGCAACAAAGGGATCCCTATCATCGCCAGCAAAACCCCCCTGCCCATCCGCACCACCCTAGAACAAGCCCGCCAAGCAGTAGAGCAGGGCTGCATCGTCCTTCAGGAACTTCCTGGATCCCGCACCGTGGTCTTTGCCGTGGTGGGGGATATGATTCTCCTGCCCGTGTTCGAGGCGGCTGAGCAGCTCCAAGCCCAAGGGATCGGCTGCAAAATCGTCTCGGTGATTAACCCCCGCCGTCTGTATCGCCCCGGCGACGTGGCTTGGTCCACCTGTGCTCAGCCAGATGGGGAATTCATGTCCGACCAAGAATTTGCCGCTTGGTTTGCCGGCGAGGCCCTCATCGGCGTAACAGGCGGATCTAGCCTGATGCTCGAACCCTTGATGTTGCGCTATGCCGGCCCGCGGGATTTCTTCGCTTGGAAACGCGGCGAAACCACCGCCACCCCCGCCGAATTGATGGACTACAACGGCCTGACAGCTCAGGCACTGTCAGAACGAGCCAAGCAACTGCTATGCTGAGGGCAAGCTTTCAATCTACCAAGGGATTACCCCAGTTTCACACTTCGAGAAGTTCTAAGTGTCAGTTTTTTGTTTACCTTTGTCGTCCTATGGCCAGTGCTAACTCTCTTCGGGAGAAACTTGAGAAAATATCTCCTAGCGAAAAAACTGAGCAAGTTATTGTCCAGTATTTTGCCAACCCTCTCCTCTACGAGCTGGGCTTTGACGATCTAGAGATTAGACCTCAATTTGAGACAGGCTGTGGAAAGGTAGACTTTGCAGCACGGAAGAATACGGAAGCTACGGATATTTTTTATAACTCCCAGAAAAATCCATATCTTTTTTTAGAAGTCAAATCTAGAACATATGACCTCAGTGAAGGCTCTTCCACTTACGAAGAAGCAGTAGATCAAGTAAAAGGATACCTATCTAGAGAGCGCTCTAAGTCTGCAAAGTGGGGAATAATCACAAACGCGAGTTACATCCAGATCTGGAGGAAGCATGGAAAAGTCGTCCACCCTGCTACAGCAAACTTCTCCATTAATCCAGATAACATTGAGACCATAGTACGTGATTTGCGAAACAAGCTAGAAAACTATGAGCGTGCCTTGACTATATGTGTGTACAATAACAAAGGAGGCGTAGGCAAAACAACGACGGTCATTAACCTTGCGGCAGCACTAAAAACCAAGGGAAAAAAGGTCTTAGTTGTTGACTTTGATTCTCAGGGTGATCTGACAAGAAGTTTGGGAGCCACTCCTGGAAAAATTACACTGACGCAATGTTTAAAGGATCCCAAAATAGACATCCATGCCATTGTCCAAACATATAAACTCAAGGGATTTTCCATCTTCGACATTATCCCAAGAGACCCTGAACTAGAGACGTTGACTGATAGCCGGGCAGTAGCATATATCCCAAAGGGAACTCGGCGCCTTCGCGATCTCATTGCTCCTCTTCGCAATGAGTATGATTACATCCTAATCGACTGCCCAACTCAATGGCTTTACTTCAGCCAAAGTGGTGTTTTTGCTGCCGATGTTATTTTGATACCTACCCGCCCCGACGATCTGTCTTCCCTGAATAATGCTGCTAGAGTAATCACCAGCTTTGTTCCAGAAACTGCTAGGTCACGACAGGATGGTGGCCCTATTGCTTTGCCTACCTTTTTCAACGGCGTCTCTTCGGGAAGTGAATACACTATTAGACTAGCTCACGAAGAGATACAGAAGCTTATCAACCAGGAGAAAAGTGTAGATCTACGTCCATATTTCTGGCCGCATTTTAAGAAAGGTAATGAAAACAAAAGCATTTTTAGGATACCTGACTATGCAGTGATATCCTCTGCAAGCTTTGCTCGAACTCCTGCCGTCTTTAGGGACAGGAGAGTTTTAGAATACTACCAGAGTCTTGCCCGTGAGTACTTTATCGATGAGTGAGTTTTCAGATCTAGGTAGGTTGGTTAACTTACCCCTTGAGAGCATTACGCCCGCCGATGGGTTTTCTGCTCCCTCCTTCCTTGTTGCCGCAGCCGCAGATCAGCTAAGGGCGACAGGAGGACACAACTGGGTTCCTCTGCTGGTGGTCGAGGCTGGCGACTATCAGTACAAGGCCATTGGTAACCATTTTGTCTATGCAGTTGCTCAAGAAGCGGGACTGGAAAGGCTATGGTGTATCGTTGTCGATCCTGATCCAGAGCAGGTTAAGCAGGCCCAGATTCTCGCCAAAGAAATTGTTCCGAAGGTAAATTTGACCAATACATCGAGAGAGACTATCTTGGCTGCGCTAAGATACCTAGCCGAGCGACCCAGCAGTCCCCTCAAGGGAGTCGATGTAACCATTGCAGCTGCCCGGATTGCAGAGGCGGATAGAAGTTGGTGGCAGGACTTAACCCCCATAACCAAGCTTGGGTGCAAAATTACGCGAGGCAAAAAACTGGATGCCCTATCGGAAGTATTTTTCGTAACTCCTACAGCGTTGCCCCCTACTCTGAAGAAATCATCCAAGAGATCTGCGGCATCCGCTGGCGCGAAGAAAGCGACCTCAACTCGCTCGCGGAAAAAAACAGAGGGAGAGAGCTGAAAGGGATCCCTTCAAAAACATATTCTCCTCTCCACATCACCGAGGCCCGACTCCGCTTGCTGTGGGATGCCTGCCTCAAGCCTCCCTTTGAATGGCTACTGCCACCCAAACAGCCTTGGCCGCTCTCAATAACAGCCTCCATGGCAGGTATGCTCTGCTTACCTAGGACGACCGGATCCATCTGGAGCTCATGCCCAGGATGATCACCAGCATCTTGGAGATCGACCTGACCCAAACCGTCCGGTATTATCTTGACCACAGGGATCCCCCCCTTATTGCCTGGATCCTAGGCCGTGATCAAGCGCTCCAGACCTGTTGAAACCCTATGTCTTTCAAGGTTGGCACCACATCGGGATCCAGCACTGTAATCCGACACCGATCCTTGAGTTCCCTAACAGAATACCCAGAGGGTCGATGCTGTGAGCTGCCACACCAATCCGGTCGAGGGTTGGCCTTGGTGCTGCACACCCCATGTACAATCTGCATCCAAGCCTTAGAATCCTCTGATTCCCAAATGCTGAAGATACACCCCGTCCCCAGATAAGGCTGACTTAAAACCGGGATCCCATATTGTCCGGCCAAACTTCTGATCTGAACCTTGAGGCTGTCGATCAACGGAGCCAATGGCAAGGGCTTGACATTTCTGAGGGTAAATTGGCTGCCCCGAAAGCCTCGGAAGCTGGTGAGTTGATGCGGGGGTCTTCTCCAGCCAGGGCCAAGTCCGCCCAGTTGTTGGGCCAGGTTCAGCAGATCGCCAATCAAGGGCTGAAATGGCTCATTGCATTCAACTTGGATCCCCCAGGTTTCATGGGCGTCACGGGCAGGTATATTGGCGTAGCCATTGGCCAACCCATCCTCAATACTGAGAGCAGGCAATGGATCCGAGGCTTTGTAGCTACACAGCACCAAATCGGCAGGACAACCCAAACCGCCAAAGATTTTGTTAGTTAGCCTTTCAGTGTTCTGTATTCCCAACAAAGGCAAGGCCAAACGAGTAAACCATCCCCGCAGATTGGCCCGTAAAACTTGCGGACTCCAACGATATTGCCCTTGTTGCGTCACCTGACCACTCTGAACTATGTGCTGCTGGATACAGGGCTTCATCCCTTGCAATTCTATCGTCCATTGCCCCACAGGGATCCGTTCTGCTATCCGTCCAAATCCTGCATGGATCCCACGTCCTAGCCCTTGATGGCGCAACATTTCCTTCATCCGCTGAGTAACCCAGCTTTTCTGCTCTTCGGTCGGGATCTCTTTAAGGGTGATATTAAGGGTATATTTGGGAGCATTTATGCCTTCTCCGGCAGGGATCTGCCATTGTACGCCCAACTTTGGATCCCTTTCATTAAAAACTTGCCAAGGTTGCTGAGGGTTAAGTGGATAAGGCTTGAGGTTAGATTTCTCCAAAAAGAGATTCTCAAACCGGATCTTTCTGGGTAGCCAAGCGGTTTGATTCTCATTCAGTAGCGTCCGCCAAAAGGCTTGCTCATTCGCCGGGATCCTGTCCCAATGTTTCCGCAAATAGTGCAACAAGGATCCTCTCACACTTGAGCCAGGGATCCAGGGTATTCCGGCTGCTTGGGCTGGAAGGATCCCACCTTCAGGAAAGCTACCCCCGCCGATTTGTAGGGGGCTGATCAGCTTGAGATCGCCGATGGATATTGTGCGTGGATCTTTAGTTTTGTTGAGGGCAAAGCAGGGCTTTCCATTCCAGGCTTCCGTAATATCTCTATTAGCCCGACTGTCGGTAATGTCGGAGGTTTGGGGGGTATAGCCGCATTCTTTATCGACATGTTTGGGATCTTCTTTCAGTCCATACCAGCGGGGACGTTCAGCAGGTAAAAGTTTGCGCATTGTTTAGGATCCTCCATTGTTTTAATCTGAGACAACCTACGAGAGGACTTTTATAATTCATAGGGCATTTTAGCCCCCTCACCTTCTGAGAAGGTCCGCGACCGGCAACTCCTACACGTTGCAAGTGGCGAACGGCTTCGTGTTTCAACACCTTTACCTTCTGGGAAGGTCTGCGACAGGCTCAAAAAGCCGAGCGGAAACGCGCACGGTTCAAGTTTCAACACCTTTACCTTCTGGGAAGGTCTGCGACTAGAGCTATTCACACGGTCCAATAGTCTCGATGAGTAGTTTCAACACCTTTACCTTCTGGGAAGGTCTGCGACCTCTGACAAGTTCGTGGAGGACCCGTTAAGAGTATTGTTTCAACACCTTTACCTTCTGGGAAGGTCTGCGACATGATTATTCGAGTTTACTCTGTCATGCAACACAAGTTTCAACACCTTTACCTTCTGGGAAGGTCTGCGACCATATCTGCTTAGCTGCCTGCCAGTGCAACTAGGCCGTTTCAACACCTTTACCTTCTGGGAAGGTCTGCGACAGCTGTAACTGTCAGCTTTACATGTCGGAGAACGCGTTCTCGTTTCAACACCTTTACCTTCTGGGAAGGTCTGCGACCTTAGACAAGGCAAGTCCGATACACATCTCACATGTAGTTTCAACACCTTTACCTTCTGGGAAGGTCTGCGACTAGACCACTTCAAACTAGTGAGTGGTCGGTTTAACCCCAAAGTTTCAACACCTTTACCTTCTGGGAAGGTCTGCGACACTTGCCTTGTCTAAGGCGAGTGCTGTGCATGTGTCACACATGTTTCAACACCTTTACCTTCTGGGAAGGTCTGCGACCTCTGCAGATCTTCCACGCAGGGAAGTTTCATCCCTGGTTTCAACACCTTTACCTTCTGGGAAGGTCTGCGACTACTACTGGAATTTCCAGCGTCAGTGCTGGACGAGGTTTCAACACCTTTACCTTCTGGGAAGGTCTGCGACTACTGCATCTGACTTACAAGTTACCATTGTTAAAACTGTTTCAACACCTTTACCTTCTGGGAAGGTCTGCGACTGAGCGCCGGCGGAAGCGGTTCAACCGCAAAGTTAAGTTTCAACACCTTTACCTTCTGGGAAGGTCTGCGACCAGAAGTGGATAACGACTGGGGCTTCTACTCCTTCTAGTTTCAACACCTTTACCTTCTGGGAAGGTCTGCGACCGCAAAGCTCGGCTTGAAGCTGAGTACAACGCTGCGTTTCAACACCTTTACCTTCTGGGAAGGTCTGCGACCAAGAAATAAAAGCACAGTACTACAGGGGTATGCTCAGTTTCAACACCTTTACCTTCTGGGAAGGTCTGCGACATTTCTATGTAATGGGGGGATTCACGGCAACGCCCCTGGGGTTTCAACACCTTTACCTTCTGGGAAGGTCTGCGACAGCTGGCTGCCGAACGGCAGCTACCCATATGCTTACAAGTTTCAACACCTTTACCTTCTGGGAAGGTCTGCGACCCCCCTATTCTACATCCCTTGCCCAGAGCGGGATCCAGAGGCCATTTTCGACCGCCTCCCAAAAACCACCCCATCCAGGCCGCAAAACAGGGATCCAAAATCGCT
The DNA here is from genome assembly GCF_047461635.1 of Synechococcus sp. W55.2. NCBI lineage: Bacteria > Bacillati > Cyanobacteriota > Cyanophyceae > Synechococcales > Synechococcaceae > Synechococcus > Synechococcus sp. W55.2. The sequence continues at coordinate 8,606 of NZ_JANSHM010000067.1, forward strand.
GAAACCCTTATCCAGAGCGGCATCGACCGGGTCAACGAAAGAATCAGCCTTTGAGGGCATTGGCCGAGGTGATCGCTCAGGCATTCATACCCGCCTGTTGAGCGTCTTTGAGTCGCATCGTCCAGAACTGAATGGTCTCGGCAATGGCAATCAACAGGTCACTCATCAACACCTGCTGATTAAAGGTCAACTGCCTTAGCCGCTCCTGAAACTCATGGGTGGTCATGTCGCTTCGGATCCCTAGTTCTGCCCCCGCAACCTCGGCCAACACAATCCGCGCCACCCCCCAGGCAAAATAGCGCCGTTGTTCATTGGTTCCCTGTCTGGCATCAGGGATCGCCCCCCCCAGCAAAGCCATCGACCGCGACATCGACCAAAACCGCTCCAGCCCCCAGGTGGCCACATAGTCGGCAATGCCACTGGCGGCTCCCTGCCAATCTTGGATATGCTCTATTCCCTTTTGCAGTTGGTCAAAAACCCGCCTGTCCAAGTCGTAATGTTCGACCGCCATTATGCCCCCTCAATGTTCATAATCCGCACATTGCCGTAGCCCACACTCCACAGCCCCCCCAAGAAATGATCCCCTTGCAAAAACGACCGCCACTCATCCAGATCTTCCACCTTCTGGCGCACTGTCCAGCTAAACATGAACACCGCTCCCGGCGGATACCCCTCTACCGCAAACAGATTCTTCACCAAGCTGCCCTGCTCATTTGGCTCATCCCGCAAACTCACCCTCGGCTGGCGCACCAACCCCATATCCACAATCAAATTGATGGCATGATCGGGCACCACAATCCGACATTCCGGATCCACCCCCTCTGGAGCCGGTAGCGGTTCTGTCCACTTCTGGATATGGGTCAACTTCAGCCAGCGCAAATACAGGCTGGATCCCGCTGCCAATTCAGGATGGGTCATGTACACCTGATTCGAGGCAAAGTTAAACGGGGAGCGATGATTCAATTGTTGAAAACGATTCAGCCAAGCCGGACAACTCACCCACCAATTGCCGTAGCCCAGTACGTGCACCGGCCACCACACCGGCCAGCCCCACCCCAACGAGATCCGCCCCGGCGAAATATCCTCTGTCGGCCCTCCAAACCAGTTCTTGACATGGCCCCTATAGGCATCTTTACCTTCGGCATCCTCCCGCAATGCCCCCCGTAACGAACTCCCCGGAATGGCAGGCGTCCGATCCGGCAAGCGAAACACCGGATTATTGTTGCCCCGGCTCTCGCTATCTGCCCCGCCAATATGCACCGGCGACAAACACACCAACCACTCATTGGGCATCGTTACCTTTCCTCATCCCGAAACAACCAGATATGGCCATACCCCAACGCATCCCGATGAAAGGGATCCGGCATGGGTCCCGACTTCTGGATTGAGGATCCCTCTTGCCACAAATACACCGCCCCTGCCGGAGTTAGCCATTCTCCAGGCGTCAACACCGCCACCCGCCGCTCTGGATCCTTTCGATCCTTCACCTTTTTCCAAGACTGCCAGGGTACCCCGGTTTCGGCAGCATAGGCCCGCACCCCCTCAGGACAGGGCACCGAATAGGTTTGTTTGCTCCACAAGGCCCCGGTCAACAACACCCCTCCGGTTGCCCCCTTGCACTCTTCGCCCAGCCACTCCCAACCAATCAACTTCACCGGCTGAATCGCTACCGGCATCCCCCCTGCCCCCAAGGTGCCCCACCGCGGCGGCTCATACTCCCCCAGGATCCCCACCAAAATTGACCAACCGGGATCCATCAGCGTCGTCATCTCCGCAAAAAAGCCCCCCTCCTCCTTGACTTGGTAATCTTCCCGGCTGTTATGGCTCAAGGTCAGCGTCCGCCAAGGGAGTTCCACCAACTCCCTCCCTTCCACTGTTCCATCCCGCCACAGGCTGCGTAACCCCACTCCCGAAATCAGCCGGGATCCACCCACCACCTGGATCGGCTTCCTTTCATGTTCAGATCGGGGTTGCCAATATCCCCCCACCTCCTGCAGGCGAAACACTCGCTCTAACTTGTCTTTGCCCTCATCCAAGGCATACACCGGCAACGGCAACGGCACATAAAAGGATCTGGGTGAGGCGAGCGAATGCCAAAATGGCCCCCACAACCGCGCCGAACTGGGCAACCCCAAACACGCCGCCAACTGATGCCCATTGGGAGGCCACCGACACCCCACCTGACCGCTGTTCTGCCCCACCGGGGTCAAATTACCCAAACTCAACGGCCCCGCCGGCGTTAACGTCAACCAGTTCACCGCTGCCTCAGGCATCCCTTCGCCCCCCCACCAACTCAATCCACCGCTGCCGCTCCCGCTCTTGCCGAGCCAAAAAGCCCCGTAGGCTGATCCAACTCAGCCACCACTCCCAGCTCGATAGCTCTGCCCTAAATTTCTGCCGATATCCCAACACCTGATCCCACAACCCCGGATCGATGCCCACACTGGCCCACAACGTCCGCATCAGGGATCCCACCCCCAGCACCGTCTGCGCCTGCGAGGATAGCCGCGTGCTCTCCACATACCCCAACAACTTCTCCCAGCGATTCAGCTCCGTCTGCTTGGGATCCCGCTTCGGCTGCACCTCCTCCATCAGCAGGAGCCACAACGGCCACGGACACACCCACTCCAGGCTTTGGCCACTGTTAAACAGCACCCGCACACACACGCGGTTACGCCCTGTTTTCTTTGCCTGCTTGTACGCCTGATTGAGGTTGCGATGCCAAAGAGATTGGGGGATCCGTCTCTGGGCAATCACCACCCCCAAACTAAAATCCATCCCTCCACCCGGCACCGGATACACCTGATCTCCTCGCCGCACCCAGCCATCACACACCGGATCCAACGGCTTTGTCACCGGATTGGGTAACCCTCGCCAGAGCTTCAAGAGATCGCTGGTCAACGCTACCGCCTCGGTGATCGGCCCCAGCAGCAGAAAATCATCCCCCCCGGCAAACACCACCCGTCCCAGATGGTGATCTTCCACCAGCGGATACAACACCTCATTCCAATAGCTAAACAACACCGACAGGTCTAATACGTGAGGCAGTTCAATTTGTCTGGGCTGGGATGGCACAAGCGGTGGTTGGATCCCCAGTCGATAGACCTCGATCTTGCTCTCATCCACGTGCCAGCGTTCCCAGGCCAACTGTCGCTCTCGATACTGAGTCCCCGACAGCCATTGCCCCATTTGATCCCCATCGCCTCGCCAGCCCACCGTCCACTCGATCACACTCTCCCAGCCCGCCAGCTTCTCTTGCTCCCACTCATCCAGTAGATCCGGAGCCTGATCCCGCACCGTTCGCCGCTCCAAAATCCGCGGATGGGCAAACCTCTCCCCGGCCTCATCCACCCCAGGGATCCCCCATTCCGTCAACGGTTGCCGCTCAAAAATCAGCTCATTAAACGTCTCTACCTTCTCATTCCACACCCCAGGATCCACCACCTGCGTGATCCAAGCCGCTGCCGTCGCCGTCTGATCCGGAAACCGCTCCCAAGGACAGGCCGGAGGTTTCTTCCCCCACAACCGCTGCAAAACCAACTCCATCACATCAGGGGCCGATGCCAACCGCTTCACCATCTCCAGGCTATTCAGCCGCTCATCTTTAGAAAACAGGCCCGCCAAACCACTGCGGTCTGCCACCCGTTCCCACCAGGACTTGAGTTGCTCATCGGGCATTCCCCATGTCCCCCCCTGATCCAACGGCTTCAACCCCGGATGCCAGGTCGAAAGACTCCCCGCTGTCGGACTGGTTCGCCCGCCCCACCAGGGATACTGCCACTGTCGCGCTAACTTCCGCGCCTCAATTTGCCCGTGCAACCTACCAATCTGCTCACTCAGCCCTTCAGCCTGCATCGGCTCCGACTCGGCATACACCGTCCACAAGCAGGCATGATCCCGATGAATCACCCGCCACCCGATCCCATTCAGCAGCTTCGGAAAACGCTCCACCACCACTTCTTCCAGGGCTGCAATCAACCGCGACCACTCCTGCCGGATCACCTGACGCTGACTCTCAATCCATTCCGGCTGACTAGGATGTAATCCCGTTAACACATTCGGCAACTCTGCCCGCCAAAATCCTTCCCCACCGGGGTAGTCGGGATCCCGCAACCACTGCACCAAATCCACCCCCTGATGACGCGGCAACAGCACCACCCCACCTCGCTCCTGCCAGCGATACACCGTTACCGCCGCCAAGTAATGACACAGCCAGGACGCCACCGCCCAGTCCCGCAACCGTTGCCCTGCCCCCAAAAATGTCTGCACCGGCCCAAAAGTCAAGGCCGCCACCTGAGTCAGCTCGGGTCGTTCCCCCAAATCCTGCTCAATCTGCCGCCACGACTCTCGACTCGCCCCTCCGCCCCACCAAAACTGGTTTTGCAAATACTCTGATTCTTGCCACTCGCCACTCACCGGATGGGTTGCCAACCGCGTTTCACCCTCTGGGATCCCTCCCACATAAAGCCGCCGCTGCTGAACCAACCATTGCTCCAAATCCATTTACAGTTGCTCCTCGATCCGTTGCACCTGAGTTTGATAATCCCGCACCCGCTCTTGGATTTTGGACTGGATCCCTGCCAGCTCAATCAAAAACTCCAAATGACCCACCGCCACCTGAGCCGGATGATCTGGGTGAGCGACGGATCGCAACTGCTGAGTTTTTTGATCCAAAATCTGGTCAACCACATCCCCCTGCAAAGAGTGATAGAGATGATTGCGAATATCTGCAAACTTAATTCTCGTACTTTGGCTTAATGCCCAGCCCGGTTCATTACAATAGAAGCCTTGAAATTGAACCAGAGCCGGTCTACTGGCAATGGGATCGAACCGATATGTAAAATCTTGATGATTCTTCTTTCCTAGGAAACTTCCTTGAGAGATTCCCCTCGCAATCGCTGTGATGTTGACAAAAATTGGATCGGGATCTTGTTGATGAAATAAATCTACCGACCCATTGTTCCTACGCCGCCACGAGAATTGCCCTTGCCCCTGCTGCACAACCAAGCACTTCAACACCAACTCAAGCGCCCCTGCCACCCTTAGGATCCAATGCATCCATTGCCCTCGCTCCCGAAATGACCGCTCACTCCAGCAGGCAATCGCAATCCGCTCCAAAACCTCTTCTTCGGGACTTAGCCCCAAATTGAGTTCCCGCAAATTAAAAGACACTGCCCGATCCAGCCGCCGGATCTGTTTCTCCATGTCTTTGTCCACATCTCCCTTCGCCAATCGAAGGATCCCGGCAAAATCCTGCACCGCCAGCAACTGCCGAATCTGAGGCGCTTTCAGCCGCCACTGCCAATGGGATCCACTATGTTGCCTCGGTTCCTCATCTTGTCGGGATAGATATAAAAACTCCACCGCTTGTCCTTCCAAGCGTTGCTCGATTCCCCATAAATACAGGGCACTACTTAACGCCGGAGTTCCGCTACTGTGCTGAATAAAAAGCGTCTCAAAGGAAAAAACCTGCTGATCGGGCAAGTGAATCCGGTTGTTTTGAATAAGTTGACCGAGAAACTGAGTGGCCCGCTTGGCCATGCCTTCCCAATCCGCAACTCCTGACTTCACCTCCGGTGGCACCTCAAACCGTACACAATGACAACGAATCCCCTGCTCCTCAGCCCAGGCCAGCAACACCTCCTCCCACCAATGCCCGTCGGATGTAATGATCTCCTCCCAACCTGAACCCGCTATCGGCTGAGCTTGAAACCACGCCGTCTGATCTGTTAACAGCACTACAAATGTGGGGGATCCCTTTACATGCTGAACATACTGATGCGCCTGACGAATTAGGGGAAAATCTACACGGTTTAGGTTACCTAACAATTCGTTCTTGAGATCTTGAGCAAGCTCTTGCATTTCATGGAGATCAAAGCCCCTAATCTGCTCCCTTCCCGGCTGTCCATCCACCTGGACATCGCTGGTTCCCAAAATCTGCAGTACGACGGATTCCAGCATATCCACCTCACCGGGTCAGAACTTTAGCAGATACCTTCAGCCGAACCAGATCCGCAACCGATTCACCGGATTGATCCGCATCAATACGACCTTATGCCAAGGGTGGTTTTGACAACCCTCTAGGATCCGATTGGGTGGAATCGACATGTACCGCTGCTCTATCGCCATACGAGTTAACCTGGAAACCCTTGGCGGTAAAATCGGGGGACGATGTGGCACAACCCGATAGGTACAAAAGGCAACTTCAGCGTTACCACCCAAGGGAACTATTGCAAAAATGGCTAAATAGGCAATCAGACCAGCCGAGACGAACTTCATAGCTCAAGCTCACTATCCGCTTGTTCATGAGCCTAACTATAACACAATCGCAGTATTGTTGCAAATTAGACTTTTGACCTATTGAAGGCGTTTTGTATCTACTCAAACTGAGGATGCTAAATTGTTGTCTCCGCCTGACTACAGCAAGGTTGAAGCATAATCACAGCGGTAGCTTTCCTCTCCTCCTCACACCTTAGGCTTGACCGCCGCCACCACCCGACCGAGCACCGAAAACTCCTCCTGCAACTGACTAAGGCGATACACCTCCGGACGGTAGGCCGGATTATCACTCAACACCCGGATCCGCTCCTTCATCCGCTCCAACCGCTTCACCCGCAGATAGCCATCAATCCTGAGAACAAAAATTCCTTCCACAATCCGGTCCGCAAACTTCACCGACTCATCCACAATCACCATATCCCCCGAATCCAGTGTCGGCGCCATCGAATCTCCCATCACCCGAATCATACTCAACCGATAGGCCGCCAACTTATCCTCAATCGGCTGATTCCACTTGACGAGCTTGGCCCGTGTCTTGGCGTAGGTCGAAAGCACCGTGGTCACTGCCACCGACTTAGATTTGTAGGCCACATACTTGTCCCAGAGTAGGAGACTCATCTTTTGGACTGCCTCTGGTTTGAGGAAGCACCGCCAATCAAACGTCCCATCCTGCAGCGCAATCCCCACCCGGCGAGCCTCCCGCTCTGCCGCACTCACCCCCGCCGGATTGGCACGGATCCCCAGAAACCCCAAAGCAATCTCCTGCTGAAACGCCTTATCCTTGAGGGATCCAGGCTTAGGAGGTAACGTCCCCCGCAGATACAGCCGACTATTGCGGAGCAAGATGGACAAACCCACATTGGCAGACTTCAGCCGACCATTGGCTTGAGCGATCCGCTCCAGAGTGGCTTTGGTGATGCTGTCCACCAGCTCAAATCCTTCACTATCAGCTTCACTAAAATAATAGGCTGATCCGACTCGAAATGACCCTATTTGTCCCAGTCCTAGGTTGTGTTGATCTTTCATTTGAGCCAAAAGAGAGCACTGACGAGATAGAGAAAACTCAAGAAGTTCCTGGCC
>NZ_JANSHM010000068.1:0-15303 GCF_047461635.1 Synechococcus sp. W55.2
ATCCACCCTGAGCGGGGTAAGTCCTACCGCAATGGTAAGTCGTTCAAGTGTGGACACTGCGGGTGGGAAGGGGATGCCGACCATAACGCTGCTCAAGTAATCTCTCTCCTTGGGGCGACTGTAAACTCGCCTGAAATTCCGAAACTTAGTTGCCCTCTGGGGCCGCTAGGGATTGGGATAAAGCCCGCACCCTGCGCATAGCGCGGGTGTCGGGTAGTTTACAAAAGCTTGAATCGAGATGTTTTGTGAGTTTGCAAATGGCTACATAGGTAGTTGTGGGCTACGTGGGGATTATGAAAAAAATTAAGACTTTTGGCACAGCGGCAATTTTCGCCAGTAGTCCGGCACTAGGATGGCTTCCAAGTATACCCGGCGGGATCCCATGTATGTATATTGCCCGGAGGAATTTCTGGGAAGCAAAACCCAGTGCAACCTAGAAGCATTGATAGAACGGCTGGAAGAGGGGGGTCGCACCCTTTTGAGCCAGTTGTTTGACGTTCGTTACCCTTACTGGAAGCGTAATCTCCGCAACAACATTCGCTTGGTGGGGGAGCTGCGCTATGTAGGCGAGGTACCCGTTCTGGTTTTGTTTGGCCTCTGGCCGAGAGGCAGTCACGAATACCGGGAGTTCTTAGACCGACGGCGAGATCCGGATTATCAAGAACGGGTGCGGAGCTGGGTGCCCGATGACCGTTTGCAGGCGTGGCTGGCGCAGCGGCACGAACCAGGGGATCCGCCAAACCATCTCCCCCCTCTGCCCGACGAGCTGTATGAATGGACACAGTTCTTGAATGCTCCCAATCCGCAGGAGCGGCTGGTGTTGGAAAGTGGGGAATGGGTTCGGCAAGTACGGGCCCTTTCTCCAGAGCAGCGGCGCCAGGCTTACCAAGCAGTATCCCGCTTGGTAGATGACATTGAAGGCAGGCTCTACCGGCAGCTCCCGCCGTTTTATCTGGAGGCAGAGGTCAAATGCTGGCAGGAGGGATCCCTGTATCTGGCTGTCAGCTTGGTGCAAGTCTGGGAGCAGCCGGGGAGATTGTTTCCATTTCTCATCGGGGTTTACGACCACGCCCCAGAGCAGAGGGAACGGTTTGATCTGGGATGCCAAACCTGCCTCTTTGGGATGAAAGCCAAGCAGCCGGATATTCTCCAGCACCCGCAACCTTTGGAGGTGTGGAAGCGGTACGCCCGTCGCGCCTACCCCGACTACATGGTGGCGGATGAGACCATTTGGTTGGAAATGCAGGAGATCACAGAGGGAAATTTGGCTTTGTCCATGGAGGAAGAAGAAATCCTGCAGAGCACATCCATGCCCCTACTGATCAACGGAAGGGCCGGGAGCGGCAAATCTCTGATGTTGTACTACCGCTTTGCCGACTATTGCAGCCACTACCTCAAAACTTCAAAACAGAGACCTCTTGAGTACCGCCCTCTCTTTTTGACCTACAGCCCCAGTTTGGTGCAGCAAGCCCGCGACAGGGTAAGTTCAATTTTGCGCATCAGCCACCGCTATCGGGAGGAGGGGTGCAGCTTCTCCACGGAGGAAATTCAGCAGTGTCAAACTTTTTTTAGCACTTTTCAGGATTACCTGCTGAACTGCCTTCCTGCCGAGCGGCAAGAACGCTACCAACCGGATCGGTATGTCAATTTTTATCGATTTCAGAGCTGGTATTGTGGTCGCCGCGATGTAGAGCTGGCTTGGCACACCATTCGCACGCTGATCAAAGGCTATGAGGTCAGTGACTATTTGGATCCCGATAGCTACCGAGAATTGCCTGAGGCCGACCGCAGTGTGGATGAAGAAGCCTTCGAGCGGATTTACGAAGAGATTTGGCCGGGTTACCGGGATCGAACCACCCATGAGGGCTACTGGGATGACCAAGATTTGGCCAGAGATGTGCTGCAGAATGGCACTCTTAATCCTATTCATCCAGTCATTTTTTGCGATGAGGTTCAGGACTTTACCCAACTTGAGCTGAATATCATTTTTTGCTTATCTCCTTGGGGAAAATACAAGTTGGATTGGGCTATTGATCGCCTGCCCTATGCCTTTGCCGGGGATCCCTTGCAAACCATTAACCCAACGGGATTTCGTTGGGCTGCTCTGAAAAAATATCTCTACGAGCATATCCGCGCCTACTTGTTGCCGAGCCATCCCTTTGAGATTGCAGGCCCACAGGAGCTGAGAAACAACTATCGCAGCAATCCACAAGTTACTCGTTTTAGCAATGTAGTCAACCTGTGGCGGCGAGTTCTCAGCAAGAGTCGAGAAATCTATCCCCAACAGCCCTGGCGTCCCCATGAGCAGGGCATGCCGGTTCAAAGGTTTGTGCTGGATGGTCAGGAAAGAAACTTAATCGAAGATGAGCTTAGAAAAATGCTTAGTGATCTCACAGGAACAGTCTGTATCTTACCCTGTCCTGTGGGAGAGGAGCTGAACTACGTGCGTCAGGATCCCGAACTCCAGAAGATCTTTGCCGAGGAATTGAAGCAGAATCTTAAACCACCGCTCCTGCAAACTGCTACGTCTGTTAAGGGAATGGAGTTCAAAAAAGTTATCCTCTACAAGTTTGGAAACGCCTATCGACAAAACTTTAACCGAAAGCTTAATGATTACGCCCGAGGAGCTGGGGAGGCGATATCCCTGCAACTCCATTATTTTCTCAACCAATTGTATGTCGGCATTACCCGCCCTATCGAGGCCCTGGCCATTGTGGACACCTCTGCCGGTTGGCGGGAGTTCTGGGATCCAAGCTTAGAATCCAACTCTTGGCTCGATCATCCTTCTCTGCAACCGGATCGGTCGGAATGGGAGACCGACCCACCGGTATTGGGTTACCCTGTCAAAGGCATCAATATCCAGTACTGGACCAATACAAGCTTGGAAGATCTGCAGGAGGCAGCTCTTGAGCTTCTCAGGCGCGGCATCGAGGAGGGCAACCTCAAACTTCTGGAGGATGTTCAAACTCTGGCGCGGAAGGCAAAAAAACCACCTCTAGAACAGGAATGTCAGGCCTGGCTCCTCAAGCTCCAGAGGGATTACGTTTCCGCAGGGCAAAAGTTCCTGAGCCTGGAGCAGTCTGCTTTGCCCAACAAAAATCTTAAACGAGAAGCCTGGGAGTGCTTTTGGAGAGGGAAGGCCTGGTTGGAGCTGCAGCGTAACGCCGCCTACTTTGCTGGATGTCCTGGGATCCCAGACTACAGCCCCTTGGTGGACTTGATGGTGGCGACCCAAAGAACCTCTGTCAAGTCTATGGAGCGCTTCCGACAGGTGGTGCGGGTGCGAGATTGGCTGAGCGTTGAAGTCAGCCCCAAAGATAGGGACTTCGTCCCGCTTACACGAACGGATTCCACCTGGAAAGAGTGTGTACAGCAATTTTTGGCAGAGCTTGAGCAAGTTCTCAACAACTTGGGAACTTTCTGCCCCCAGGAAGAGGCCCGCAGCTGGTTTTTGCAAGAGACCCTTGAGGCTTTGAAGGGACGTCTGGCCTTTCTCGGCCAGCGGCAGCCGTTCGCGAATCAGTACTACAAGATTTGGGGTATCTGTCACTTCTATCGGCAGGAATTTGAGCGGGCGGTAGAGGTTTGGGATCAGGGGGGCCAAACGGAGCATTCCCCCTACTACCGGGCCAAGATCCACCTGGAACCCCTTCCCGGCAAGGTGAGGTGGCTATCCAAAAACCGCCAAGACTCGGTGGTGCTGGACCGATGGCAAGAGGCAGGACGTCCCCTCACAGGCGAGTGGGCAGAGTACATCGGCGACGTCGTCACCAGTCTGGAGCGCTTGAAAGACTGGCCGCTGATGCTGCGAGTTCTGATCCAGTGCCGAGAGTGGGAGAAGCTCTGGAAAACGGTGCAGGCCCATCCTCAGGCGTGGCAGCGGGGACATGACTACGAGCTGGTGGCTGCCATGGCCCGGGATATCCGGACCAACTGGGAAGACTTAAGGCGCAAATCCCCTGGGCTGCGAGATTTTCTGCAGGAAGTGGTTACCAGCACACAGATGGAGCGGGCCTGGTGGCTACAGCCCCTGGAGGTAGGCTTGGCTTGTGAGCGATTGGGCCACTACCGAGACACGCTCAGGTTTTACGAGCGCTTCACCGAAAGCAGAACCGGCAGGCTGACCAGGCAGCAACGCTCTCAAATTCGGCAGCGCTGGCTGGTGACCCACCAAAGGTATCAAGAGGTTCTCCAAGCGGAGGGGCGCCCAACAGATCGTTTGGCGGAGGAGTTTCGACAGGCTCAAGAGCGTTGGAGGGAGCAGCTGCCCCAGGCAGAACCTGAGCTGGACGAACGGGATCCCTGGGCGCTTGACTTTGTGGAGCACCCCAGCCCTGTCCAAAGTTGGCTGCTGCAGCGGGCCCAAACCGACACCCAGAGCCGACTCAGAGCGGAAATCGCCCAGGCGCTGGAGCATCTGGACGAACGACACTTGCAGCAGGTGCACAGCTTGATCCAGCACTTTTCGCGCGCCGACCCATCCACCTAGGCTGGCTCCGAACGCAGGCCGGGAGGCCTATTGCAGGATTTGGCGCAGGCGCTCCAAGGCCCGTCGGTTCTCTTCAGGGGTGCCCACCGTCAGACGCAGCCCCCCACCCGTGTAGCGCACACCAGTCCCCAGCTCCTGCCAGGCCCGCTGCAGCTCTTGGGGATCCCAGCCGGCCACCCGGAAGTAGAGGAAGTTGGCTTGGCTGGGCCACACCCGCACCCCTGGCAGCTCCTGCAGAGCTTGATAAAGGGCTTCCCGCTCCTGACAAATTAGCGTCACGTCGGCCAAAAGCTCCTCGGCATGCTCCAAAGCCATCTGAACCGCCCACTGAGAAAGGGCCGTGAGGTTGTAGGGCAGGCGGATCCCATCCAACACTTGCATAAGCTGTGGATGACCCACAGCATAGCCCACCCGGTGGGCCGCCAGGCGAAAGGCTTTGGAGAAGGTGCGCAAGATTACCCAGTTGGGATGCTCCGCCAATTTGGGCAGGGCTGTGTGCCGGCTGAACTCAAAATAGGCCTCATCCAAAATCACCAGAATCTCTTCGGGCAGCCCTTCCACCCACTCCCACTCTGCAGCCGTCAGGCCATTCCCCGTCGGCGAGTTGGGATCCACCAGGCACACCACCCGAATCAGATGCTCCCTCAAAGCCTGTTGACATCGCTCTAGATCCAGAGCAAACGTCTCCGGGTCGCGGGGAACCCGCACCACCGGGATCCCCAGGCTCTGGGCCAGGATGGCGTACATGGAGAAGGTGGGCTCTGCCACCAAAATGCCGCCCCGCCCGCCCAGACAGGTGGCAATCAGCAGGGAGCGGATCAGCTCATCCGACCCATTGCCCAGGCTGATCTGCTCTGGCTCCGCTCCGGCATAGGCGGCGATGGCCTGCTTCAGGCCCCGGTGGTGGGCATCGGGATAGCGGTTGCTGGGGATCCCCTTTTCCCAAAGGAGGGAGAGCTTCTGCTTAAAGCCCGCCGGCCAATCGAGGGGGAACTCATTGGCATCCAGCTTGTCGGCAGCCGGGGCTGGCACAGCGTCGTAGGGCTTGAGGTAGAGCAAGTCGGGGCGCAGATACTGCAGAGCACACATCTTCCTGACGGGGAGAAGTAGCTATTATATCAGGGCCAACCCGACCACTTATTCTTTTGTCAGGGATCCCTGCTGACGTAGCGCCTCAAAAAGGGCAATCGCTACGGCATTGCTGAGGTTCAGGCTGCGCACCGGCCCCCGCAGTGGGATGCGCACGCTGGGATAGGTTTCCAAGAACAGAGGATCCAACCCCCGGCTTTCGCTGCCGAACACCAACCAGTCTCCCGGCTGATAGGTTACTTCCGTATAGAGGGCTTTGCCGCGCACACTAAAACACCAGAACCGGGCCTCAGGGTGGGCCTGCACCAGAGCAGACCAAGAGGGGTAGCGATACAGTTGGACGTGCTGCCAATAGTCCAGCCCCGCCCGCTTGAGGTAGCGATCCGAAAGGCGAAACCCCAGAGGATCCACCAGATGGAGAGGCGTATCGGTGGCTGCACAGGTGCGGGCGATATTCCCCGTGTTGGCCGGGATCTCTGGGGCAACCAAAACAACGTGGAAGGGCATAATCCTATCCTACTTGCCCCCAAATCCGCGGCTGCCGCCCCCTTTTTTGCCCCCACCTTTGCCCGGCTTGCGGCTGGGCTGTTGCCGAGAGGGAGAGGCCGTTGAACGTCCGCGCCAACTGGGATCCCCGCCGGGAAGAGAGGTACGCCCACCCCCCCAACCCATACCGGGAAAACCGCCACCCATGCCCATGTTGCGCATCATGTCGCGCATGCGTTGAAAATCACTGACCAGTCGGCTGACATCCTCCAGCTTGTGGCCAGATCCGCGGGCCACCCGTCGTTTGCGGCTGACGCTGCGGGCCAACAGATCCGGGTTGCGCCGCTCTTCGGGGGTCATGGAGTTGATCATGGCTTCGGCGCGGGCCAGTTGGTCTTGTCCCTTTTGCAGTTGTTCCTCGCTGATTTTGCCCATCCCTGGCATCAGTCTCAGCAGCCCTGCCAAGGATCCCATGCGTTTAATTAGGCGCATCTGCTTGAGGAAATCGGTGAAATCAAACTGGGCAGTCATCATCTTCTCCGCCATGCTGGCGGCATCTCCCAGGTCGATTTCCTCTTGAGCTTTTTCCACCAAGCTGAGGATATCCCCCATCCCCAGAATGCGGGAGGCCATGCGATCCGGGTAGAAGGGATCCAGCGCTTCCACTTTTTCGCCGACGCCGATGAACTTGATGGGCTGGCCGGATACTTGGCGAATGGAGAGGGCGGCTCCACCGCGGGTATCCCCATCCAGCTTGGTGAGGATGGCGCCGGTAATGCCCAGGCGCTCGTGGAAGGCTCGGGTAAGGCTGGCTGCCTCTTGGCCGATCATGGCATCCACCACCAGCAGGATCTCGTGGGGCTGCACCGCCGCCTTGATCCGCTCCAGCTCCGCCATCATCTCCAGGTCAATCTGCAGGCGACCGGCAGTGTCTAAAATCACATAGTCGTAGCCCTGCTGCCGGGCCGTCTCCACCCCCTGCCGGGCAATCTCGACGGGATCCACTTTGCCCAGGTCGAAAACGGGGATCTGAATTTGCTGGCCCAGCGTCTTGAGCTGGTCGATGGCCGCCGGGCGGTAGATGTCTCCGGCCACCATCAGGGACTTCTTGCCCTGCTTGCGCAAGTACAAAGCCAACTTGGCGCAGGTGGTGGTTTTGCCGGATCCCTGCAAACCGGCCATGAGGACAATGGTGGGAGGCTGCTCCGCTTGGGCAATGGGCACGTTGGCTTCCCCCATCACTTTCACCAGCTCGTCGTGGACGATCTTGATGAACTGCTGATCCGGCGTCACCCCCAGGATGACCTCGGATCCCAGGGCAGCTTCCCGCACATCCTCGATGAACTGCTTCACCACCTGCAAGTTGACATCCGCATCCAGCAGGGCTCGCCGCACCTCCCGCAGAGCTTCTTGAATGTTGGTTTCGGTGATCCTGTCCTGGCCGCGCAGCTTTCTCCAGGCCAATTCCAACTTCTCGGAGAGGGCATCAAACATGGGTACTGTGGATCCTGTCAGGCGCTTTGGGGGCATTTCCTACCATAGTCGAATCGGGGCGACTCCATCTTGGGGATCCCAACCAAGGTGGCTATCCCGGCCCAGAAAAACTGGCGACTTCACAAAAGTTTAAGCAACAATAGAGGGCGTTGCATGCAGATCTTCCATGGTCAGCGTCGCTTCCCTTCCCTACAGCATCACCGACTGGCAATTGGGCTATCGCTCCCTATCCCAGGAGTACGACTATTGGATTACAGGGATCGAGGGGCAGATCCCGGCGGGGTTGCGGGGAACCCTGTTTCGCAACGGCCCGGGCAAGCTGGAGGCGGGATCCCAGCGCTACGGACACCCGTTCGATGGCGACGGCATGGTCTGCGCCATCACCTTTGTGGGGGGGAAAGTTCATTTTCGCAACCGGTTTGTGCGCACCCGCGAGTTTGAAGCAGAGGAAAAAGCCGGTCGGGTGCTTTACCGAGGGGTGTTTGGCACCCAAAGGCCGGGCGGCTGGTGGAGCAACTTTCTCGACTTGCGGTTTAAAAATCCCGCCAACACCAACGTCATCTACCAGGGAGATAAGCTGCTGGCCCTGTGGGAGGCCAGTGCCCCTTACCGGCTGAACCCGGCCACCTTGGCCACCGAGGGGATCGAAACGTTTGCAGGAGGGATCTCGGCCAGCCAGCCTTTCACTGCCCATCCCCGGCGGGATCCCCACACGGGAGATCTCATCGCCTTTGGGGTGCGGGCTGCCCAGAACTCCACGTTGCTGTTTTATCGTCTGGACTCGCGCGGGCGCTTGGTGGAAAAGCGGGATTACCGCCTGCCCGGTTTTGCCTTCCTGCACGATTTTGTCTGGACACCCCGCTACTGTATCTTTTTCCAAAATCCCTTGGCTTTCAACCCCCTGCCGTTTGTGTTGGGCTGGCAACCGGCGGGCACCTGTTTGACCTTGAAACCGGGGGAGCCGACCCGCATCTGGCTCTTTCCCCAGGGCGATAAGCCGCTGCAACTGGAAGCGGAGCCGGGGTTTGTTTTCCATTTTGTCAACGGCTACGAAGTCGGGGATCGGGTTGTGGTGGATGCCGTCCTCTATGAGAACTACCCTGCCCTTGAGCCGGATGCCGATTACCTGCAGATTGACTTTGCCCAGATTCCGGCGGGCAAGCTGTGGCGGTTCTATCTGGATCCCAAGGGGGGCAGTGTGCGCCGAGAACTGCTGCTGGATCGCTCGGTGGAGTTTCCGGCCATCCACCCGGCTCGAATGGGGGGATCCCACCGCTACATCTACATCGGGGCCACCCATGCTCCTGGCCCCAATGCTCCTCTGCAAGCCATCCTCAAGCTGGATACCGCCACAGGCCGCACACAGCAGTACAGCTTTGCCCCCCGCGGCTTTGTGGGAGAACCGGTGTTCATCCCCAATCCAGAAGGTCAGGGCGAAGAGGCAGGGTGGATCGTGACGGTGGTTTTTGATGCGGCCAGCCAGCGCTCTCAAGTGGTGATCCTAGAAGCAGCCGACCTGACAGCCGGCCCCGTCGCGCGGATCCCATTGCGGCACCACATTCCCTATGGCCTACACGGCAGTTTTACTCCCCAGGTGTGGGTAACGCCTGCCTAAGCGATGAGCTTCAAGATGGCTGAATGGATCCCCTTGGCTGAGGGAATGCAATCCAGCCCTTAGAGAGCCCTGGGGATCGGCCAGTTGGATCCCGGCTGTGCAAAAACACCTCTATTGGCTCCAGTCAGCGTTGCTGGAAAAAACTACAGATACTCATCAATATCAATGGCCCTGTCTGGGGAATAGACATCCTGCAGCCTGAGAACCATTCCCTTGGAACAGTTGCTACCATTGGCTACAGGTCGGCTACAGTGTTGACAACTGCTGGCTCCCCAGTTCCCGACGAGGGCACCTGCTGGGAGTTTGTCAATGGAAGCAGGATGGAAAGACGCTGTTGGGCGTTGTTAGGCTAGTGAATGGTGTGTTGAGCAGGTCTTGGGTCAAGAGCAAAGTTATGGCCTGTTTTTGCAACGGTAAATGTCTGCCGCCGAGCATTCTGAATTGACAGCAACGGAACCGTCACAATGTCCTCCGATCTGAGACCTCCCTTTCGACCTGTACGGCCCCCCAGACCCAGCTCAACCGGCGAGGCCAAGGGATCCCTGTCATCAGCGAAAGCTCAGGATCCTGGTGCTGCTCGCGACAGCGGGACGGAGTCCTTGCAGCCCGTTGTCAGCACCACCGCTACCTTGGGGGAAAAGAAAGCGGCAGAAAGAGAGCGAGTCTGTCTGGAACCCATCCCGCCGCCTGGGGAGAAGATGCAATACCGAGCTATTGGCCTCATCGAAGGGCAATACATTCCCTCCCCAGAGCACTTTACCCGCGGGATTTTGCGCACCTCGGATGGCCTGGATCTCAATGCCGTATTGCTGGGCCGGGTGATGAGCCTGGTACGGAAGCACCTGAAGCCGGAACGCAACTATCTGTGGGTGGTTTATCCTCGCACCCGCGACAAAACCGAAGATCTGCACGTGCAGTTGCTGGGGGTGTGGGCCCCAGAAGAAATGGGGCGAACTCTCCCCGAGGGATCCCGTCCAACAGTGGTGCCGGATTGGTTTTCCATCCGGGGCGAGGTCGTTTTTCAATCCCAGGAGAAAGGGTTCATCATCGTCAAGATCCGTCAATCGGGCAAAAAAGCTTCCGCCAACTCTCCCTCTCAGCGAGTCCAGAAGGATGGAGCCGCAGCCCCCAAGCCCCAAGCCTTCAAATTGCGCCTGATTGGATCCCTGCCGGGCAAAGGGGTAGGCAATTTCTGGGATCTGCAGGTGCGCCGCCGCGGATCCCTGCTCTATGTGGAGGCGGGCACTCCCATCGGCCCTGTGCTCAAAACGCCGCCGCGCCCACGCCTGAAGCGTTCTCCCCCCCAACCCAAAGCCAGGAAGAGTTCCACCCCCTCGACACGTGGGGAAGCGTCTATTCAAGAGCCGTTTTATCCTCTGCGAGATCCCACAAAAGTACCCAAGCCGGTTAAGAGAAAACGCCCATAAACTGGGCTAGTAGATCCTGCTTTAATGGAGCTTTTCATGTTGACCTTCTTGTTGTGAACCATTCTTTTACCCTGGTTAGGCCGTGGCAGAACCAACTCCTCCCAACAAACCTCCCAACAAAGATGAATTCATTTCGCCTCGCTATCCCTACTGGGGCGAAGTGAAGCCGCAGAACCTAGTTTTTGATGCCAACCTGCAGGAATTTAGCAATAAAGTGTCCTTGATTTGTAGCTTGGAAACCGGGGGCAAAATTACCCCGGAAGAAGCCTACCGGCAAATCAAAGAGCTGTGGAAACAACTCAAGCAGACCAAAAAAGCCATCTTGGACAATCCCCAGTGGAAGGAATCTCCCCCTGAGTTGCCAGAAGAGTAGCCGCCTGGATCCGGGAGCTCGCAACTCCTCCCGGATCAACCGCAAACGGTATACACTGGGCGCGGACGCCGGGCTTAGTCAGGGAAGATGAGGACTTTTCCTTCGCCGGAGGCGCTGCGTCGGCTGCCAGCAGGGGCTGCGGATGGGGCCATCATTCTGGGCACGTTGGTTCTCCTGGCCTTGGTGGCGCAGGTGGGAGTGGGGGCTTTTGAGCGGTTTCAGCCTCCGGCGGTGGTGCCCCGGATCGACTTGGATCCGCGCAACCTGCCCTACTATGCGGCCCGCTCCACCTTGCGCATGTTCATTGCCTTGGCCTTTTCCACCCTTTTTACCTTGATCTATGGCTACATTGCTGCCAAAAGTCGCTGGGCCGAGTGCATTTTGATCCCTCTGTTGGATGTCTTGCAATCGGTGCCGGTGTTGGGATTTCTCTCCATTACGGTTACCGGTTTCATTGCTCTGTTTCCTGGCAGCTTGCTGGGGCTGGAGGCGGCTTCTATCTTTGCCATCTTCACCAGCCAAGTCTGGAACATGACCTTTTCCTTCTACCAATCCCTGCGCACGCTGCCTCAAGAGTTGGTGGAAGCGGCTACCTTGTATCGCCTGTCGGGGTGGCAGCGCTTTACCCAGTTGGAAGTGCCGGCGGCAATGGTGGGCCTCATCTGGAACGCCATGATGAGCTTTGGTGGGGGGTGGTTCTTTGTGGCAGCCAGCGAAGCCATCAGTGTGCTCAACCAGGAATACACGCTGCCGGGGCTGGGATCCTATGTGGAAGCGGCCGTCCAGGCGGAGGATCTGCCCAAGCTGGGCTGGGCGCTCCTGACCATGGCCGGGGTGATCCTGCTGGTGGATCAGCTCTTCTGGCGACCTTTGGTGGCTTGGTCGGATAAGTTTCGCCTGGAACAGAGCAGCGGGGCTGCTGCCCCCGAATCCTGGCTGTACGATCTGCTGACCACGGCGCGGATCCCGCGGCTGATCGGCAGTTGGCTTTCCCCCTTGGCAGAGTTGGTGGATCGGCTGTTGTCCCACTTAACTCGCCCCCGTTGGGTGGATCCCCTTAGTCCTGAGGTCGAGCGACGCCGCGAGCGGCTGCTGACTCAGCTTTCCTGGATAGCTATTGGCGGCATTGGGATTTGGATTGTTGATTTTGTGGCCACCACTGTGGGCTTTGGAGAGGTGATGCTGACCTTTGGGCTAGGGATCCTCACCCTGCTGCGGGTTAGCGTGTTGCTGGTGTTCGCCACGGTGATCTGGACTCCCATTGGGGTGGCCATTGGCTTTAATCCAAAGCTGGCAAAACTGCTGCAGCCGGTGGTGCAATTTCTGGCAGCTTTTCCCGCCAATTTCCTCTTTCCTTTTGCCACGTTGTTTTTTATCCGCGCCCAGATCAGCATTGAGTGGGGCAGCATTTTGCTTATGTCGCTGGGAGCACAGTGGTATATCCTTTTCAACTCCATTGCCGGCGCCCAGAGCATCCCCACGGACTTGCGAGAAATGGCCGTGGATGTGGGCTTACGAGGATGGCAGCGCTGGCGAAAGCTGATCATTCCAGGGATCTTTTCTGCCTGGGTCACCGGGGGAGTCACGGCCAGCGGCGGCGCTTGGAACGCCAGCATTGTCTCGGAGATTGTGGCCTGGGGATCCACCACCCTCAAGGCTACAGGATTGGGCACCTACATTGCTGAGGCAACGGCGGTGGGAGACTGGCCCCGCATTACCTTGGGCATTGGCATGATGAGCTTGTTTGTGGTGGGCCTTAACCGCCTCTTCTGGCGACGGCTGTATCAGTTGGCGGAAGAAAAGTATCACCTTTAGTCTTTTCAATTTCTGAGGCAATATGAGCTCTGCAGCTTCCCCCGTTTTGATCGAGGTCGAGAAAGTCTACAAGCGCTTTCCTTTGCCAGAGGGCAAGGGGGAGTTTACCGTTTTAAGCCAAATTGATTTGCAAGTGCGGGCAGGGGAGGTCTTGGCTCTGCTGGGCCGCAGCGGCAGTGGCAAAAGCACCCTTTTGCGCATCATGGCGGGCCTGATCCCCCCCAGCCAAGGGCGGGTGCTGAGCAACGGCCAGCCTCTACGCGGGCCTAACCCCGATGTGGCGATGGTGTTTCAGAGCTTTGCTCTCCTACCCTGGCTGACCGTGCAAGAAAATGTGGAGCTGGGGCTGCAAGCCCGAGGGATCCCCCGCGAGATCCGCCGGCAAAAGGCCCTGAAGGCCATTGACTTGGTGGGCTTGGATGGGTTTGAGAACGCTTACCCCAAGGAGCTTTCGGGGGGGATGAAGCAGCGGGTGGGCTTTGCCCGCGCCTTTGTCCTAGAGCCCAAGGTGCTGTTTATGGATGAGCCTTTTAGCGCTTTGGACGTGCTGACGGCGGAAAACCTGCGGGGGGAAATTGATGAGCTGTGGAATGCGCAAGCCTTCCCTTCCCAAAGCATCCTCATCGTTACCCACAACATCGAAGAGGCGGTGTTTTTAGCGGATCGGGTGGTGATTCTGGGATCCAACCCAGGGCGGATCCGGGGGGAGGTGAGAATTGACCTGCCGCGGCCCCACGAGCGCACGGATCCCCGCTTCAAGTCCTTGGTGGACTACATCTACGAGATCATGACCAACCCCGAAATTGCTGTTACCGGAGAGGTGGCTCTGCCTGCGCTGGCTGGTGATAAGGCCACTTCCCCCTATGCCTTGCCTCTGCCCCATGCGCGGGTGGGCGGGATCAGCGGTCTGCTGGAGTTGATCGTGGAGTGGCCGCAAGGGCGGGCGGAGATTGCCGATTTGGCCGAGCGGCTGCAACTGGCCGTGGACGATCTGCTGCCGATTTTGGATGCGGCGGTGCTGTTGGGCTTTGCCGAGGTGGCCAGCGGGGTGGTGCAACTGACCGAAATTGGCCAGGACTTTGCCAACACCACCATCCTGCGCAGCAAGGATCTCTTCCGACAACAGCTATTGGCACGGGTTCCCGTGTTCCGCAGCATCTTGCAGACTCTGGAAGAAAAAGGCAGCCGCTCCATGCGAGCGGACTTCTTCTTGGATCTTTGGGACGAACACTTCCCCCACGCTGAAGCCGAACGGCAGTTTGCCACCGCCATTGACTGGGGACGCTATGCAGAGCTGTTTGAGTACGACGCCTCGGAAGAACGTCTCTATCTGCCCGAGCCAAGCGAGAGCTCCACTGCTCAAAAGCCTGTCGGTCTCAACTCTCGTTCCGACTGAAGCGCATCTGGCTCTGCCTTTTTCAAAGCTGCATCGTAGAGCGGAGGTATGGCGCCAATTCCAGAAAGTCCCAAAATCTACCACATTACCCATGTAGACAACTTGCAAGGGATTTTGACATACCCCCCCGCTTTTAGGCAGGGGATTCTTGTTACTGGTTCTGCGACAGCACTTGAAATCATGGCCTGGGAACTTCAAGGCCTATGCCGCAGCCTGCCGGCGGGGGGAAGTCCAACCGGGCAAAATGTTCGTTTTCGAGACCGGAAACCTGACCAATCCGCGCTACATCGTCAATTTCCCCACAAAACGCCACTGGCGGGGGAAGTCGCGGATCGAGGATATAGAAGCTGGGCTGAAGTCCCTTGCCGAGGAGATCAGGCATCTTGGTCTGCGCTCAGTCGCTTTGCCACCCCTAGGCTGCGGCCTCGGGGGTCTTCATTGGCCCGATGTGCACTCCCGCATCGAGCAGGCGCTAGCAGAACTTCCCGACGTCCACATCCTTGTCTTTGAGCCCACCAGGCCTCAGCCTTTACCGAAGAGCATGCGCCGCGGCCAGATCCCTTCCTTGACGCCGGGAAGAGCGGTGCTGGTGGGCCTTATGGAGCGCTATGTAAACGGTCTACTTGTTCCGTTTGTCTCTTTGCTTGAGCTGCACAAGCTGATGTACTTCCTGCAGGAAGCCGGGGAGCCGCTTCGCCTGCGATTTACAAAGGGCGTTCATGGACCCTACGCCGAGAACTTGCGGCATGTTCTCAAAGAAATCGAGGGATATTACATCTCTGGGTACGGCTCGGGCGGTGATCGACCAGACAAGAAGCTGGAACTGGTGCCCGGTGCTGTCGAGGAAGCCCATAGATATCTCGCTGGACAGCCAGAGACGAGAGAACGCTTTGAGCGTGTCAGCGACCTCGTGGAGGGCTTTGAGTCGCCCTATGGTCTAGAATTGCTGGCTACTGTCCACTGGATCGTGACTCGTGGGCACCCTTCTACGACGGCAGAGTTGGTGGAAAGCTTCTACGCCTGGGGAGATAGAAAACAACAATTCAGCTAGAAATCGCAGGAGCCCCGCACTGTACCCGTAGGGTCAGTGTCGGGAGGAATGCGGAAGTTATGATAGAA
>NZ_JANSHM010000069.1:0-15209 GCF_047461635.1 Synechococcus sp. W55.2
GCAGCGTCAGATTTGTATAAGAGAGAGCCATCACCTGCTGACCCATTTTTTTCAGCTTGGCCCGACTGGTACAGAGAATCTCTGCCGGCGTGGGCTTTTCAACCGGAAACCGAGCCGGGATCTCGGGAAAGAGGGCGGCCAAACTCGGATCGATCCGCACGCGATAAAAGTTGGCCTGCGCTGCGCGCACCCAGCCGGTACAATCTTTTCCTTCCGGTTTCACCGGGTTCATGGCGACGCAGGTGTGCCGCGACGCACCCAGAGAATGTAATGGCCTTCGGGGGAAGCTGCCTGTCCCTCAATCCGATGCCCGGCCATGGCTAGACTGTTGGGCACCTGCTCCAGGGGTTCTCCTGCATCCAGCCATAGCTCCAGCAGTTCTCCAGGAGCCATGCGCTCCAGGCGCAGCTTCGCCCGCACGTAGTTAAGTGGGCAAGGGATCCCGCGCTGGTCAAGGATAAACTTGACCTCTTCCGACGAAACAGCCTCTGCAGTCATTCTTCCTCACGCTCCCGGTTGCCAGGCATCTGGGCCAGCCCCCGCAACAACCCGCCCAAGAAACCATCCCGCTTGTTGATGCGTTCTCCGTGCAGCTCAGCCAGGCGCATGAGCAATTCCCGCTCTTCTGAGCTGATGCGGGTGGGGATCTCCACCACCAAGGTGATTTGGTGGTCGCCCCGAGACATCGGGTTGCCAATGCGAGGTACCCCCTTGCCCTCCAGGGTCAGCACTGTACCCGGCTGGGATCCGGCTGGGATGGTCAGCTCCACCTCTTCCTCCAGGCCGGCTTTCGAGTCCACAGTGGGCACAGAGACTTTGGCCCCCAAAATGGCCTGCAAATAGCTCACCCGCACCTCCGAGAGAATGGTCAGGCCATCTCGCTGGAAGTCGGGATCCGGCTCCACGAATAGGTAGACGTAGAGATCCCCGGGCGGGCCACCGCGCCGACCGGCATCGCCTTCCCCAGAAACCCGCAAACGGGTGCCACTATCCACGCCGGCTGGGATGTTAATGCGCAGTTTCTTCGTGGTTTGGGCCAAGCCCTCGCCATTGCAGTTGTGGCAGGGCTCTTCCAACACCTGACCGCTGCCACCACAGGTGGGACAAACCGAGACCTGGGTAAAGTTGCCGAACGGCGTGCGGGTTGCCCGCCGCACCTGACCACCGCCCCCGCAGGTGGGGCAAGTTTTCACCTCCGTACCGGGCTTAGCCCCGCTGCCTCCACAGACGTTGCAGACTTCCAAGTGGCTGATGCGAATCTGCTTTTCGCCGCCGAAGATGGCTTCCAGAAACTCCAGTTTTAGGTCAAAGCGCAGATCATCGCCCCGTACCGGCCCCTGGCGACTGCGGGCATAGCTGGCTCCTGCCCCTGCAAAGTTGGTGAAAAAGCTCTCGAAAATGTCGGCAAAGCCACCCATCCCCGCAAAATCCTGGAATCCACTTGCTGCCGCAGCAGCTCCACTCAAACCCGCTTCTCCAAAGCGATCGTAGCGAGCTTTTAGCTCATTATCAGAGAGCACCTCATAGGCACGGTTGATCTCTTTGAAGCGCTCCTCGGCGCCTGGCTCCTTGTTGACATCCGGGTGGTACTTACGAGCCAACCGTCGATAGGCGCGCTTGATCTCCTCTTTGGAGCTATCGCGGCTAACCCCCAAGATTTCATAGTAGTCGCGAGCCATAGAAGCGCTTCAGAAGAGGTTAAAGATCAAAACATCAGACACACTTGAGATGCAACTTGTCAGGCAGCACAACCGAAGCAGACCTACAAGGCACCGGAGCTGGGGGAGAGCAAGCAGTTGCCTAGAATCCTCAGCGAGCTCCATAGATCTCGCTACCCATCTCCAGCAGGACAGCCCGCAGTTCTTCCATTGCGTTCCGTAAAGTTGCTAAGTCTACGTTATCATTTGCCAGCAATGCCCTCAATGTGCCCGCCACTTGAGCCCCCCGCTGGATTCGAGCTTCGCTGAGGCGATTGCCATGCTCCTGCAGGGTTTTGTCGTAGTTGTAGAGCAGGCTATCTGACTGGTTGCGGGCTTCCACCAACTGCCGCCGGCGTTGATCTTCTTCGGCATAAGCCTCCGCTTCCCGACGCATTCGCTCGATCTCGCTGCTGCTCAAGCCACCGTTGTTGGTGATCTTGACGCTCTGCTCGATTCCTGTCCCCTTTTCCCGAGCCGAGACTTTCAAGATCCCGTTGGCATCGATGTCAAAAGAAACCTCGATCTGGGGCACCCCACGGGGAGCCGGCGGGATCCCGGTCAGCTGAAAGCGGCCCAAGGTTTTGTTGTCTTTGGCCATGGCCCGCTCTCCCTGCAGGACGTGAATCTCCACCACACTCTGGCCATCGGTGGCAGTGGAGAAAATCTGGGTTTTACTGGTGGGAATGGTGGTGTTGCGCTCGATGATGCGGGTGAAGACTCCCCCCAGCGTTTCCACCCCAATCGAGAGAGGGATCACGTCCAGCAGCAGTAGATCTTTCACTTCTCCACCCACCACGCCTGCCTGGATGGCAGCGCCAAGGGCCACCGCCTCGTCCGGGTTGACGGAGCGATCTGGGTTTTTTTTGAAGATTTGCCGAATTTTCTCCTGGACAGCGGGAATACGAGTGGAGCCGCCCACCAGCAGCACGCGGTCGATGTCTGCAGGGGAGAGGCCAGCATCCCGCAGCGCCTGTTCTGTAGGCTCCACGGTGGCCTCCACCAGATCCCGCACCAACTCCTCAAATTTGCCGCGGGTCAGCTCCACTTCCAGGTGCTTGGGCCCCGAATCGTCGGCGGTGATAAAAGGCAGGTTAATGAGTGTAACCTGGGTGCTGGACAGCTCAATTTTGGCCTTCTCAGCAGCCTCCCGCATCCGCTGCAGGGCCATGCGATCCCGCGAGAGGTCGATCCCTTCCGTCTCCAAAAACTGACGGATGAGCCAATCGACAATTCTTTGGTCGAAATCATCCCCCCCCAGGTGGTTGTTGCCGGCAGTCGCTTGCACCTCAAACACGCCGCTGCCCAGTTGCAGCACCGAGACATCAAAGGTGCCGCCACCCAAATCGAAAACCAGAATGCGTAGGTCTTGATCTTGTTTGTCTAGGCCATAGGCCAGGGCGGCTGCTGTCGGCTCGTTGATGATGCGCAGCACCTCCAGGCCGGCAATGGTGCCCGCATCTTTGGTGGCTTGCCGCTGGGCATCGGTAAAATAGGCGGGAACGGTGATCACGGCTTGGGTCACCGGCTCCCCCAGATAGGCCTCTGCATCGGCCTTCAGCTTTTGCAGGATCATGGCGGAGATCTCCTGCGGAGTGTAGGCGCGATCTTGCACCGCCACTTCCACCATGTTGTCTCGACCGGGGATGACCTTGTAGGGAACCCGCCTCCGCTCATCTTCGGTCTCGGCAAAGGTGCGGCCAATGAAGCGTTTGATGCTGAAGATGGTGTTTTCAGCATTGGTAACCGCCTGGCGCTTGGCCAGTTGGCCTACAAGGCGGGTGTTGTTCTTGGCGAAGCCGACAATGCTGGGGGTGGTGCGCCCTCCCTCGGCGTTGGTGATCACAACGGGCTGACCACCTTCCAAAACCGCCACGCAACTGTTGGTGGTTCCCAGGTCAATCCCGATGACTTTACCCATAGCCCCCTCTTCCCGTGCGCCAAGTCTCAACCCAAGAACGCAATTCCACGGATCTTAAAAGCATTCTGCCCAGAATCCCGCAGAAACCTTCAGACGTTGCTTTCGTCTCCGTAGCTTTACTGTAGCGTTTCTGAGACTGCTCTGGATCTGTTTGTCAAGGTTCAAGTGAGCAAGTTCGGCTAGGAAGGTTGGGGGTTTTGGGGAGAGGCGGGCATGTTTTCCGGACCAGCTTCGATGGTGGCTTGGGCTGGGGGGGATGGTTCAGAGCTGGGGCTGCCCGCCGAGACGGCCACCATGGCATGACGGATCACCAAGTCCCCCAGCTTGTAACCTGGCTGATATTCGATGGCTACCACATCCTCGGGATAGTCTGGGCTGGGCTGACGGGCTATGGCTTCGTGCAGGTTGGGGTCGAAGGGCTGGCCCACCGATTTCATGCGGGAGACGCCCATCTTCTTCAGGCATTCCACCAGCAGGCGGTAGACGCTCTGGTAGCTGTTGTGCAACTCCCGCTCGCGGTCGGTTTCCAGCTTCAGCTGCTGCTGAGCCCGCTCAAAGCTGTCCACAACAGGCAAGATCTCCAGCACAAATTTCTGCCGTTCTTTTTGGCTGAACTCTTCTTTTTCCCGCTGGGTACGCCGCCGGTAGTTTTCAAAATCGGCGTAGAGGCGCAGGTAGGCGTCTTCTTTCTCTTTGAGTTGCTGGCGGACAACTTCCAACTCGTGCTGGAGCTGCTTGAGAGCTTCACCGGGATCTGGAGAAGGCTCAGCTGCGGTTTCTCCGGAGGAGGTACCGGCTTCTGCTTCGCTATCTTCCAAAATCAGCTTCTCCAGCTCTGCCTCTACGTCGACCTCTTCTTCCTGTAGTTCAGGATAGGTATCTTCTGGGGCCATCGGTTGCTTCTCTTCGGCAGTCATGGGCGATGTCGGCAAGTGTTAGCAATGAGCAGTGACTCGGATATCCCCAGTTTGGCAGTTTCAAAACCGCCGCTGCACTCAGCCAAACCAGGCTCTGTGTTGATCGTATTCTACCGGGTTCTCTTTCAGCCAGTTGAAGTCAATATCTTTTCTTTCCTAGCCGACCAGCAGATGTTCGCGTGGCCGGCCCAGGCAATCGGGGAAGTAGATCTTGGCCAAGTCGGGGATTAGGCGCCAGTTGGGGCTGTAGATGGGTTGAATGGGGGAGTGGGTGTGAATATAGTAGACCAGAAAGTCGCGGATGCTATCGGCTGAGATCCACAGGGTTTGGGCTTCTTGGAACATGCTGTAACCGCCGCCGCCGCCGGCTCGGTAGTGGTTAATGGCCAGGCGAAAGGTCTGTGCTGGTTCCACCGGCTGTCCGCGGAATTGTAAGGTCACCAGGCGCTTTCCTACGGGGCGGGTGAGATCGAAGCAGTAGTCGATGCCGTGGTAGAGGTCGAAGGTGTAGCCGCGGGCTTCGGGGGCCACGACGGCAGCAGGATCGGCGGGAAGGTGATTGGGATCCAACTGGCGAAAATAGCCGGCAGTCTGTTCCAGGGCGCGCCGCAGAATATCTCCGGTGATCTCCAAAACGCAGAGGGTGTTGTCGTAGACGGTGAGGCTGTAGGCATCTTGCAGGGAGATGGGGCCTGCCGACAGGCCGGCGCTGCTGCAGATGTTGACCAGGGAGAGCTCTGCGGGGAATCCCGCCTCCCGCACTGCTTGCAATTGGGCCTGATGGAGCAGCTCTGCCAGAGGGTTGGCCCCCAGACGGGCTGCCAGACCGCCGCTATAGGCAGAACGGGCTTGGCCAATGGGCTGACGGATGTAGCGCAGGGTGGCTTGATGATAGGGCTCTGTCAAGGCCAAGAGTTCGGGATCGGGAGGGATCCCTTCGGCGGAGAGGAGCTGTGCGCTTTTGCTGATGATTTGCCAGCGGCTGCCCTGGCGCTCCAGCTCCAGGGATACCTGGGAGAGGTGGCTGCCCCAATAGCCGGGCTGCACCACTAGAGCTGGGGATCCCCCCAAACCGGCAATGGTCTGGTGGGTATGGCCGGAGAGGATGACGTCAATGCCGTCCAGTTCGGCCAGGGCCAACAGTTCGTTTTCCCCTGCCAGGCTTTTGTTGCTGCACCAGCCGGAGCGATCTGGGTTGTGCCAGTGCTCAGGGGTGCGCAGGGGGGGCAATTGGTTGGGGCCGCTGTGCAGGATCAAGATCAAAACATCCACCTGAGGTCGCAGCAGCGATAGGTAGTGTCGGGCGGTCTCCAACAAGGGGGCAAAGCGTAGGCCCAAGATGTAGTCCGGGCGCTCCCAGGTGTCGATGCGGGGGGTGGTCAGCCCCAACAGGCCGACGCGAACCCCGGCCAATTCCCGGATCAGGTAGGGCTGGAAGAGGGGATCCCCATTCTGGCGGAGGATGTTGGCGCAGAGCACCGGACAGCGGAGATCGCCGATAAAATCCTGGAGAACTTGCAGCCCAAAGTTAAAGTCGTGGTTGCCGGGGGTAAAGGCGTCGTAGCCCAAGGCGTTGAGAGCATGAGCCAAGGGGTGAGGGGAGACGCGCTCCACTTGCGCATAGTAGGTGCCCAAGGGGGATCCCTGAATGGTGTCGCCGCTGTCGATGAGCAGGACGGGATCCTCACTGGCTGCTCGCACGCGCTTGATGAGGGTGGCCAGCTTGGCTAAACCGTGCTCCGCAGGGATCCCGGTGAAGTAGTTCCAGGGATGTAGATTGGCATGGAGATCCGAAGTGTGGAGAATTGTTAATCGCATTCTCATATCATAGCCAAAGTCAAAGCCCAACCCAAACTCGTCAGCCCAGCAAGAACAGCACCTGCACACAGCCCACCAAAAAGCCGAGGAGGCCGCCTAAGTTGACGATGGCCTGGAGTTCTTGGCGCACAATCTGCTGGATGGCCTGCTCCAGGTCGGCAGGGGAGGTGGCGTTGACTTTATCGGCAATGACCTGATCCAGGTTCAACACCGGGATCACCTGCATCATCAGGGATTCGAGATCCCGTTCTAGGTAGCGCTCCAAGACCAAAGCCAGGTCGGCGCTGATCTGATCGATGGAGGTGATCAACGCCTTGGAGTTGCGCAGGCGTCCCAACACCAGGCTGGCCACTTTTTCCCAATCGATGGTCTCCCCCAGCCCTTTGATAACCTCTGGCCCTTGGCTGCGCAGGTAATCTTGGATCCCGTCGCGGAGGGCACGGCGCAACTGACGCACGGCGGAAACCGGCAGGTTTTGCAGCGAGAGGTTCTGCAGGATCTCGGTCAGGCGGCGGGAGGCGTTGATGTCTTTGAGCAGATCTTCCAAGATGGCTTCTGCCCCTTCCGGCTCTTCTAGACAATAGGTGCGCAGGCGCAACAGGGCATTTTTCAGGCCGAACAAGTTGGCCACCACCCAGTAGGAGCCGGTCGCTCGTTCACGAAACTCCTCGTCAAGGGATTCGATGTTGCGATCGGTGAGAAAGTCCACCAAGTTCTGCCGCAACACCTTTGGGGGCAGCGCCTGCTTCAGGATCCACTCCGAGAGCTGCTTAGCCTGCTCGCTGCTGAGGCGCAGCTCCAGCAACACTTGGTCGAACAGTTGGTTAATCGGCCCTTCCAAAAAGGTTTCTTGGCGGGCAAGCACCTTCACCAGGCGGGGCAACGACTCGTTAAACAGGTCGGCTAAAATGCGCGCCAACACCTGAGCAGTTTGCTGCTGTTGCTCAGGGTTTTGCAGCCGATCCAGGGCTACCCCCAGCAGCCAGCGGATCCCTGCTTGCATGCGCTCGGTTTGCAGCAGCTTACGGGCCAGATTGTGCAGTTCCTCCGGCGTGAGCAGGGATCCCATGATGGTCTTGGCGATCTGCTTGGCCAGACGAGGCTGGTTCTGCGGGATCAGGCCGGGGGTAAAGGGGATGCGCCAGCCGAAAACCCGATAGGGGCGGTAGGGCCGGAACAGCATTTTGATGGCAATGTCGTTGGTGAAATAGCCGATCACCAGCCCGGCCAGCGGGGGCACAACGTAGATCCAGAAGGCCATGGAAGCAATTGAGGGTGCTCTCTTCTACTCTACTGACCTGCCCCAGCGCAAGAGAGCGTTGACCAGTTATTGGATGATCAGGCTATCGGTCAGCTCCAGCTCCACCAGCGTATTGGGCTGTAGCGTCACCACCCGGTCGATATTGGTACTGCCTGCCGCAGCACCTGCCAAGCTGCCGGCCAAGATCGGCAAAAAGCCCCATCCCCCCGTGAGGATCCCCAAGGCCAACCCACCTGCTGCCCCATAGCCTGCCCCGCGGGCTACAGTTGTGCCGACATCGGCGTTGCGATCCAACCCGACTGGTAGCGGCGCAGATTGGCCTCTCACCAAGTAAGTGGAAGAGCCGATGGTGAGGCGGTTGGCCACAAAGCGGCTGCCGACGACCCGCTCTTGGGGATCGGCGCTCTCCGACTCCCGACCAGGAAACTTCTGTTCTCGGTAAACCGGCTCAAAAGTGCCCCACACCACACTCCCTGCCGGGATCACCACCTGGCCAAAGCGATCCACCACCGGCTCGGAGACTTCCAGGTGGCCGTTAATGGCCTGGTAGGGCTGGAAAGTGATGGGGCGGTAGACCGTGAGGAGAATACGGGTGCCGGCAGGCAGCTCGCCCCGCGTGGCTCCAGGGAGATCCCCACCTGGGCTGAGGTCGGGCCGACGTTGATAGGAATAGGCCTCGCCTTGGGGGAGTTGTCCACCTGGGGCCGCTTGAACGGGCACCACCGGGATCGGATCCAAGGCCGGAGCCGTGGGATCCAGCGGCATTTGCGGCACCTGAGGTACAGGCGGTAGGGCCGGTGGGGCGGCAGAGCCGGGGGAGGGCGGAGCACTCAGCAAGGGCAAGGTAGGGACGGGATCCCCCCTGGGGGGTACCGACTGAGGGGTGAACTCGAACTGCTGAGCGGCAACCGGGGCAACAGCAGCGGCCATCAACATCCCACCCAACACCCCCCAAAAGGAACTCCTCTGCAACAAATGCAGGAACGGCTGCAAGGTTGAGCTCATGGATCCCATCCGGTCACAACTGGCAGTAGCTTAACATCCTGACCAGCTCATGCCCACTAGGGGTAGTGCCTAGCGACGACTCAATCGCTCTTAAAACACTATTAAGAAGCGTTGATGGGATCCCTCTTCCCTAGGGGCTAGGAGAAGGTGAAGGCTCCCCGCCAGGCTGTGGAGTCGGAGTGGGTGTGGGGGTCGGTGTTGAAGTCAGGGTGGGTGTAGCTTCCGGCGTGGGTGTGGGAGTAGGCGTAGCTACCGGTGTTGGGGTTGGCGTTGGGGTCAGAGCTGGAGTCGGCGTTGGGGTCGGTGTGGGTGTCGCTGCTGGTGTTGGGGTTGGTGTTGGGGTCGGTGTGGGAGTGGGCTGGGCGGCCTGCACCTGGAAAGACCACTGCTGGATGGTGGTGTTGCCGCTGGTATCGGCAATTTGGACGGCAATTAAGGTCGGCCGATTGGTGGGCAGCGGCTCGGCAGGGGTGTAGGTAAAGCCGGTGCGGGTGAGCTGGGCTTGGGCGGTGACATCCACATTGTTCACCAGCAAGGTAAAGCTATTCAGGTCAATTCCTTGGTCATCTTGGAAACGGGCTGAGATGGAGGGGCGAGAGTTGTCGGTTAGGGATCCATTGGGAGGGGCCAGTTCGCTGATGGTGGGGAAGGTGGTGTCGGTAACCCGCCCGATGGTGATGGTCTTATCCGGCAGCTGCACCAGGGTTACCAGTCCATCCCGCTCCAAGCGGGCAAAAACAGGCGCTTCTGAGGCCCGGTCTTGGCTGCGGAAGGTGTAGCTGCCCTCGTATTGCCCTGGGCGGGTTTCCTGCAGTGGCAGGTTGTAGGCAATGCCGGGGATGGAAAACGATCCCTGCGCACCTGGGGATCCCAGCAAAAACACGGTAACGGTATCCCCTGGGTTTACGGATCCCAGCTCTTCGCGGGCAAAGAAGGTTCTCACCTCTGGAGCGGCGGGCAGCGTTTCCACCAGAGGCTCAATGGGAATGTCCGGCGTGGCCAGGGGTTCGGGCGTAGGAGTGACCTGGGCAAGGAGCTCGGTACGGATCCCAGGGCCGGGGATGGCAGCCCCCACCGGCGGATCCAAATTGGGTACTCGACCCACCTTGGCCAGCGCTTGGTAGGTAAGGGCAGCCACTTCCCCCCGCGTGGCCACCGCCTGGGCATTCAATTGAGTGGGGTTGGGGTAGAGCACCAACAGCCCTTCCTGAACCGCTGTCGCGATGGGGGCGCGGGCAAAGTTGGGAACCAAATTGGCATCGCCAAACCCGGCCAGGATCGCGTCAATTTGACTGGGATCCTCGATGAGCCTACCGTTGGTGGCGGCACGGGTCAGGACAGTGATGGCCTGCGCACGGGTGAGCACATCGTTGGGGCGAAAGGTGCCGTCCGGAAAGCCGGAAACAAACCCTGCCGCTGCCGCCGCGCCGATGGAGGGAGCCGCCCAACTGGGAATCGGATCGGCAAAGGAGCGCACAGGAACGTTGGTATCTAGGCCAAAAGCCTTGGTGACAATAACGGCAAATTGGGCACGGGTGATGGATTCATTGGGACGAAAGGTGCCATCCGGGAAGCCGCCGATGATCTGCCGTTCATTCAACCCGGCAATGTACTGGGCACCCCAATAGGTGCTGATATCGGAAAGTTGGGCCCAAGCGGGATCCCCAAGCCAGGCCAAGCTGCTGCAACTGATCACCAAAGCCGCAGTCTTCCAACCCTGCCAAAGGGAAAGCTTACGCATCGTTCACACCTCAGGTTCTTGGTACAGGATTCAGGTCTCGGATCCCCACTCTTGGCTGGGAGAGGCCATAGAAACTGGCCGGACAGAAGAGTTGGAGAGGATATCCAAACCGCACATCCAGACGAGGAAACCTTCCGAAAAGTTCTATTTGGCCGTCGGTTTCGCCAACCTCTTAAGGGGCAGGATTGGGGTAGCGCTGGTGAACCGCTTCGATCTCCGCCAGGATCTGCGGGGACAGCTCCACATCCAGGCAACTGAGGTTCTCTTTGAGTTGGGTCAGGCTGGTGGCCCCAATGATGGTGCTGGTGACAAACCAGCGGCTGCGCACAAAGGCCAAAGCCAACTGGGCCGGTGTCAGACCGTGCCGGCGGGCAATTTGCACATAGGCGGCCACCGCTTCTTCCACATTCGGCTTGCGGTACCGCTGGCCAAAGCCTTCAAACAAGGCCAAACGGGATCCCGGCGGCTTCACCCCCCCCAGATATTTGCCCGTCAGCAGCCCAAATCCGAGCGGGCTGTAGGCCAGCAAGCCCACCTGCTCGTGGCGGCAGACTTCCGCCAGGCCCATTTCAAACGTGCGGTTGATGAGGCTGTAGGCATTCTGAATCGAGACCACCTTGGGCAACCCCAGTTGCTCGGCCACCTGGCAGAACTTGCTCACCCCCCAAGGGGTTTCGTTGCTCAGGCCGATGTAGCGAATGAGACCCTCTTGCACCAATTCCGCCAGAGCCTGCAACTGCTCGGCAATGGGAACGGTGGGCCGCTCCTGGCTGGGATCGTAGGCAGCGCCCCCAAACAGAGGCACATAGCGATCCGGCCAGTGGATCTGGTAGAGGTCGATGTAGTCGGTCTTCAGGCGCTTGAGGCTGCCGGCCACCGCCTGCCTGAGGTTGTCGCGGGTAATGGACAGGGATCCGTTGCGAATCCAATGCCAGGGCCGACCGGGGCCGGTGATCTTGGTGGCCAGGATCAGGCGATGCCGCGGTTGGTGTTGTAGCCACTCGCCGATGTAGCGCTCGGTGGATCCCTGGGTTTCCGCCCGCGCCGGCACCGGGTACATCTCGGCGGTATCGATGAAGTTGATCCCGTGCTCCACCGCGTAGTCGAGCTGTTCGAAAGCCTCAGACAAAGTATTCTGCTGCCCAAAGGTCATGGTGCCCAGGCAGATCTCGGAAACTTGCAAAGGGCTGTGGCCAAGCTGGCGGTAGCGCATGGGGAATCTCCGTCTCCAACCCTAGACAGCGCGCCAGTCCCCATTGTGCCCAAAACCTGTCGGCCTACGGGATCCGCCGCTCTGCCCCCCTCCTACCTCGGTGCGGATCCCAGCAGAGGAACGTACTCGCGGTAGAGCTGACCCAAAATTTCCAGACCAATGCGGGTGCGGCTATCGGGGGGGCGAGCCTCAATGGCCGCCTTGACTTGCAAAATCGTGCCCACCGGATAGGGGGAGCGCAGCTCCTCCCGCTTGCCCAAAAACACATCCGTAAAGTAGTCGATCAGCCGCTTGACTTCCCCCACGTCTTTGCGGGAAATGTCCATATCCAAAACGGTGGTCAACTTGGCCCGCATAGCCTGAAAACTTTGCTGGCCGGTGTTGAGGGCCACCCGCTTGGCCAGGCTATCCACCACAATTTGGGTGATCTTCTCCACATTTTGGGTGACGATTTCTCGGTGGCGGGCGGCAAAGCGCAACTGAACCTCATCCAGGAATCGTTCTCGTTCCAGAATCTGGATGCCCTGTTGCTCCAGATCCACTCCATAGCTTTGCAACTGCTTG
Organism: Synechococcus sp. W55.2; assembly: GCF_047461635.1. NCBI lineage: Bacteria > Bacillati > Cyanobacteriota > Cyanophyceae > Synechococcales > Synechococcaceae > Synechococcus > Synechococcus sp. W55.2. The sequence goes on from NZ_JANSHM010000069.1 coordinate 12,138, forward strand.
TACTGATTCAAAACCCATTGGTTGTAGAAGGAATCGGCCAAAACTCGCCAATAGCTAATGAGGGTGGCCTCGGCAGAGGGAACGCTGACCAAATAGGCCTCGCTGGTGATCAGGCGCAAATGCTCTGTCAGCTCATCTCGCTCCTTCTCATCCAAGTAGGAGGTGCGCGGCACCCAAACTGCCCCGTACTCGCTTTTCACCTCCCCGGGCAGGGTTCCGAAGAGGGTGTCAAAAAACTGATGAATGCTGAAGAGGAGAAACTTTCCCGGATCCTGAAGGCGGGTGAGCAGTTCCTGTTTTTTCTCCTCCTGATATTGAGTTACCAACTGCTGGGCCTCGGCGATCTGACAGCGGGCAACCTCCACATCTTGCCGCAGCTTTTCAATCTCCTCCGAGCTCACCATCTCAACACCAGTAGGCTCCCGTTCCCCGCTGAAATAGCTGCCCCCCAGCCCGCTGCCCCCAATGCCCACCAGGGGAGCGTCGCTGTCGTTGTCCAGGGTTAGAAGGCGAGCAAGAGCCTGGAGTCGAGCCTGCCGATTGGAGGAGCGCAGGGATCCCAGCTCCACCGGATCCCCACTTTCCCAACCGTCCAGCCCGCCGATGCGGTAGAGCGTGTAAAAATACTTGCTGAGCAGAAGCGCCAGCAGATGCCTGTTCTTGACCTCGTTGTACTCCAGGTAGGCTCGCAGACACAGTTGGAAGGCGATGTTGGGCAAGCTGCGACACACCTTCATAATCTGGGTGTAGACCCTTTGCAGGTGAGGCCGAAAGCTGCGTGGGATCGCCTCGGGCCGTAGGCCGCGCAACAAGAACTCCTGCTGGCGCAGATCTTGAGGGGTAAAGTAAAAACTTTCTTGCCAAAGCAGCTCATCCAAGTCACGGGCAAAAATCGGTTTCAAATGGTCGATGATTTGCACCACAACCGACTCGGTGAAGGCCGGTATAATCTTTTCGATGTGAAGCTGATCGTAAACGGAGCGCAGCCGCTCGCTGCGGAAGTCTTCGATGGAGATCAGCCCCTTCATGGTTCCGATCCGACCATCGCTCAGCAGGAACTTATAGACCACTTCGGCAGTGGCCCCTGGGGAGAGAACAAGAGTTCCCGTCAAGTCAGGGCAGATTTGCAGGGGGCGTAGCAGGCGGCTGGTTTCACTGACGCTGAAGCAACTCCAAGCTGCCGGGTTTAACACCACCGACGATAGGGAGGCCAACAATTGCTTCTCGTCCAAGTCCTCCAGCCGAATTTCTCCCCTGTGAGCTTCGCTAGGTCCCGGAGGCAAGCTCGCCCGCGAATCCTGAATGGCGGAAGGGGATAAGGATGGGGGAGATGTGCTCATGCGGTAAAGGCTATTGAATCTTAACGTTCACTCTAAGTCGGCGAAGGATGGATGAGTGTGATCTGTATCTCTGTATCCAATGAAAGTCTCTCAAGAAGAATCTGCCCAGAATCTGCCTCGAATTGTCTCCCGCCACCAGTATCTGGAAACGGTTAGCTTTTGGGTAGCGTGCAACCACGGTTTTGAGGATCCACAAATCGATACGCACCTTCAGCTCCGATGGATGAAGCTGTTGAGGCCTTCCCCGTTGTCGTGAACTGCTTGCCGAGCCGGTTTTCCTGCTGCAACCCCTAAGCTAGGATGAAAGATCTGCCTATCGGTATGGGATATCGGGCTGGAGTTGGGTTTGAATGCGTTTTGACTTTGGGATTGGGGTGCAGCGGTCATGACGACCATTTTGATTGTCGACGACGATCCGACGATTCGGCTGGTGTTGAAGCGATCCCTGGAACGACAGGGCTACACCGTGGAGATGGCCAGCAACGGTTCCGAGGGACTGGAGCAAGCCCACCTGCTGGTGCCGGGGCTGATCATCTGTGACTGGATGATGCCGGACATGGATGGGCTGGAGGTTTGCCGACGCATCAAAGCCGATCCCAAGTTTTCCACGACGTTTTTTATTTTGCTCACCGCTCGCACCGAGGTCGAAGACCGCATCCAGGGCCTGGATGCCGGAGCAGATGAGTTTCTAAGCAAGCCCATCGACCCCAATGAGTTGCGGGCACGTGTGCGAGCCGGATTACGCTTGCACCAGCTCAGCTATGACCTGCAGCAGCAAACGGCCAGGTTACGGGCAGAATTGGCCGAGGCGGCCAGCTATGTGCGTTCCCTCCTGCCGGAGCCAGCCTATTTCCCCGACTGCAAAGTGGCTCTCGAGTGGCGCTTTTTGCCCTCCCAGGAATTGGGGGGAGATTCGTTTAACTATCATTGGCTGGATGAGGAACACCTGGCCATCTATCTGCTGGATGTGTCGGGGCATGGGGTGGGATCCGCTCTGTTGTCGGTGTCGGTGATGAACCAGTTGCGCACTCAAGGCTTGGCCGATGCCGATCCCCGCCAGCCGGACGCGGTCTTGCGTGCCCTCAACCACTCTTTTCAAATGGGATCCCACCATGAGATGTACTTCACCCTTTGGTACGGGGTTTACCAGCCGGGATCCCGTCTGCTCTCTTTTGCCAGTGCCGGCCACCCACCTGCCCTGCTCATCCAGGGTCAGGATTCGCTCCTGCTGAAGACTGCCAACTTGCCCATTGGCATTTTGCCCGACCTCACTTTTCAAAGGGATCAGGTGCGGATCCCCGAGAACAGCCATCTCTACCTGTTCAGTGATGGAGTTTACGAAGTCATAAACCCCCAGAGAGAAATCTGGGGGCTGGACAATTTGATAGCCCTGCTGAGCAAGGGCGCTGGCAATAGTTTGGATCAGGTGATCCATCAGGCCCAATCCTTTCAGGGGCGGACGGACTTTGAGGATGATTTCTCCCTGCTCCGGATCAGCTTTGGTTAGAGGTGAGTTATGGCTATTGCAAGCTGCTTTGAGGCGATCCCCTGACCAAAAGGCGCGGCAAGCCCCGTCCTTCAGGGCAGGGAAGGATAGCGCGAACCGTAGCCTATATCGTTGTCATCACGCATAGGCCAAGAATACGATTGAGCGATGCAACGACTTCAAGCCTTCAAGTACGAATTGCTGCCCAACAGCCAGCAGGAACGGCAGATGCGCCGCTTTGCTGGC
>NZ_JANSHM010000070.1:0-14884 GCF_047461635.1 Synechococcus sp. W55.2
TAGTAATCCGTACTGAACATATTATACATTATTTTCAGTATAGTTGAGCTTATTATTGACTAGAGTCATGCTCCCCCAGCTACGCCCTGGATGAGGCGGTGGTGGACTACTATTACCGGGCAGCTCACCAAGCGGGGGCTCAATTTGCCCCCCGTTCTTTTCTCACCGGCAAGCTCAACTTGCCCATCGAAGACGACTTTCGCGTGGTGACCAAGCCCATGGTTCTGGTCTGGGGAGAACAGAACCGCCTCACCGGCCCAGAACAGGCAGAGCGATATCGCACCTTGCGCCCGGAGGTGCCGATTTACCGATTGCCGGGGGCTGCTTTTCCGCACATTGAAGCGCCGCAGACCTTTTTGTCGGTGGCTTTGCGCTTCTTGGCCGAAGCCGATCCTGCTCTACCGGGATGACGGACAGGGGATCCCTTTGCCCCTTGGCAGAAAAAAGTGGGAGATTGGCGCAAGAAGCAGCCCTAGCGCCAGGGGTAAGGGCCGTGCTCTCGGTTGACGTGACCATCCCGAGCGCAGAGGGGAGTTGGTACGACTCCGGCAACTCAAGTGGGCTCCCCGGCCTTATCTTCCCAGGGATCACCATCCACAGGAGTGGAGCTGGAAGGAGGAGAGGCAGGCTCAGAAGGAGGGGCCTCTTCTTTGGCATACTCCTGTTCCCAAGCCGGTTGTTCGGGGGCGGGTGCGGGCTCAGGCGGGCGTGGACGCACAGGCTGCGGCTCAGGTTCAGGCTCTTCTTCTGCGTAAACGTCTTCTTCTTCGGCCTCGTATTCCTCGTCGTATTCTTCTTCGTAATCCTCCTCAACGGCGGGACTCTCGACAGCACTGGGCAGGGCAGGAGCCGGGCTAACTCCGGCTTCCCAAGGGGGCTTGCCGATTCCCAGGGTTTCCAAAATCCCCTTGGCCAGTTGGGTTAGGCGGGTCTCAGCGCCATCGGCAACAATAAGGCGATCCCCGCCCACAGAGACAATCTCATCGGTGGAGAGCAGATAGGTGCTGAGGATAAAGCCAGGTAAAAAGGTGAGGCCAAGGTTGGAGAGCACCAAGCCCGTGATGATGCCGGAGACGGAGTTGAACTCAAAATCCTTAACTTTGCCGAGGCGGATCCCTTCTTCGGTTACCACCTCGCTGCCAACCACGCGACTCAGGCCCTCCAAATCCAAGTTATCGAAAACTTCTTCGCTGGGGACAAGAACTGCATCCTGACCCAACGCTGTTACTTGCCGCAGCTCCATCAAACGGGGGGATCCGGCAAGGGCTTTTTCCAGCACCCCCAGCACCAGAACCTGCTTGGCTTCCAGATCCGCCCAAACTTCGCTGACTACCCCAAGCCGGGCTGCGTTGCCCTGGCTGATCACCTGCGTTCCCAGAACCTGTGACCGCCGACGAACCTCTGATCGCACCAGCGCAACAGATCCTTTCCCAGTCGTCATGATGGTTTCCCCGTCGTAAGTCAAAACGTTCCCGTTGTTGGGCTGCGTGTCTGACACAGTTCGCCAGAATTAAGTAAGTTAATAGTACCACTGCCTGTCTCCTCCCTCGCGGGCTGCCCAGGTGGGATCCCGGCCAATCTGCCTGCTCCAGGCCAGAAACTGCTCTGCCATCGCGCCCAGGGAATAGTGCTCTTCTGCCCGTTGCCGACAGCGGCTCCTGTCGATGTGATCTAGGCGCTCTACAGCCTCTGCCAAAGCTGCCACGTTGTCCGGCTCGACGATCCAGCCGGTTTCTCCATCGCTGACAATTTCCGCGGGCCCACCCCGGCGGTAGGTAATCACCGGCACGCCACAGGCCAAAGCTTCCACCGCCACCAAGCCAAAGGCCTCCACCCACTTGGGGGTCATGATCAAGGCTGAGCATTGCCCCAAGATCCGCTGCATTTGCGGGGTGGGCAAAAACCCTCGGTAATCCAGTTGGGCATGCGGGTACTGCTCTTGGATCTGCTGCCAGTAGCCTGGCTCTTGCAGGTGGCCTAGGATCACCACCGGCCTTCCCGTCTTCTCGGCTAGGGCAGCACAGTCTTCCAGGCCCTTTTCGGAGGCAATGCGCCCAATCCAACACAGGGATCCATTCCCTTGGGGCACAAAGTCGTAGAGGCGCAGATCCACCCCGCAGGGCAGATAGACAAAGGGATCCCGACCTGCCGCCATCTCGGCTCGGGCAAAGGCAAAGGTCTGGGCTTGCGCCCGCGAATGCACCGCCAGCCGACCAGGGTAACGATGGGCAATGTGCTCTAGGGCCTGATCGACGGCATCGCTGAGGGATCCCATGCTAACAATGTGGGCCACCGGGGTGCGGAAAAAATCCGTCAAATAAAACGAGAGCCAATCGTAGCTCCAGTTCACGATTAGATCGAACTGATCTTGCAGGTGGGCAGCCCGCTGCCACAGGTTGGCCAGCAGAGAGGGGGTGTGGATCAGAACCGGCTGATCGCGGCGCTGGGTTTGCGCATAGGCCGGGGGAAGGCCCGCCACCGGCTCGATCACCTCCTCCGGCAACTCCGCCATTCGGGATCCCACAGGGGCCAACACCCGCACTTGGGATCCCATCTGGAGTAAGACACGCGTCAGGTTGGCAAGATTGAGCTCCACACCACCACCGGCCCCGGATCCCAGAGGTCCAACAGGGGTGGAGAGGAACAGATAGCGGTAGGGACGAGCCATAGGGAGAGCCTCGGTAGCTCAGCCCATTGTCTTCTCAATCCGGATACCCGACTCCTTTTGCCTGGCCTCAAAGCCCACAGCCTGCCCAGAACTTTATGAGGCTTTGGCTACAAAAATTTCTCCCTTCTCCACCTTGACCTTGTAGATGGCCAGGTCTGCATTGGCCGGGCCACGGGTACGGCTGCCATCGGCAGCAAAAGCCGAGCCATGACAGGGGCAGACAAAGTTCTCCCCCCGCCAGTTCACATCACACCCCGCATGGGGACAGGCGGCATCCAAAGCCAGCAGAGAATCTTCTTTTTGCGGATCCCCGACCAGCCAGAGGGTGGCGGTGTTTTTCCCAAAGGCGTTTTCCACCTTGAAGGGGCCATCTTTGAGATCGGCCAGGGTGGCAACTTTCACAAACTCCGGCTCAGAAGCCTTAGAGCCAGAAGCAGTTCCCTGGGCCAGGGCAAAACGGCGCTGGGTAAACCCAGGTAACCAACCCACCAACGAGCCAAAACCGAGAGCCAGCCAGCGAAGAAAACCACGACGATTGTTGTACATGGCTATGTGTCCTTGGAGGTGTGCGAAATGTAGGTCATGAGCCAGCAAAAGACCGGCCCCTTCAGAAGGGATCCCGGTGCAAATGCTGCCCTTAACATCTTGTTACACCAGAACGGTTTCGCCCAGGGCCAAGCCGCACTTTTTCCGGCTAGAGTACGCAGCAGCAGGCATCTTGGTTGCTTCATTGATTTGGCCGATGGGATGGGATCCCTTTCGGCTGTTGTACGCCTGGAGCCTAGGGTCGGGAGGTAAACAGCTCAGCAACCGTGCAGACAAAGCCGGGCAACAGGGGAGAAGACAACGCATCCTGAGCCAACAGCGTTTCTACCAAGACCAACTGGGCCTGTTGTCTGCGATACACCTCTACTCTCTGAGCCAGCCGATCGACGATCCAGTACTCTTGCACCCCATACACAGAGTAGAGTTTCCGTTTTGCCAAGCGGTCTCGATCCTCATGAACTTTTCCAGGTGATAGGACTTCAACCACCAGCTCAGGGGCACCCCGAAAATGTCCTGCTTCATCTTGAATCTGTGATAGCCGCTCATAACTAACCCAAACAACATCGGGAGACACATTATCAAATTCGGAAAAGAGGATCCCTGGCATGATTGAGGGTTCTCCCAATCCTGTTTCTAGCGACCACCGATGCAGTGCGGAGAACAAACACCCGATAATGTGCTGATGTTTGTGATGAGGAGAGCGAGTCACCAGCAGTTCTCCGTCGATGATCTCGTAGCGGATCCATTCATTCTCTGGCAGAGCCTCGATGTCTCGAGTAGTCCAGCGTACCTCTGTGGCAGTCATTAGCTGTCCCTGTAGCGATGGATGATGCTATGCCTAGGGCACCCTGCTGCTATACCTACGGCACTGCGCCGACAACTGCAACGCTGTCGCAACGGCGGAAACCACACTTGGCGTAGCCAAATCTTAACCCAGGATCCCGTTCACAGAAGCGAGACGGAGTCCTTCCTCTCTAACCACGACGGCTCAATGGATAGAGGTTCTCTAGAGCTGGACTATTGGCTGCGCTATCGTGTGGGGCTAGTTGGGATAGATGCGCAAGCGGCGGTTGGGCTCTTCGCCAAAGCTTTGGGCCCGCAGGTGGTAATGTTCCACCAACTGGTGTTGGAGCTTGCGGATCAGAGGCGAACGGGGCAAAAGTTCCACCGGCTGAGACTTGGGAATGACAATTTGCTCCACCGCCAGGCGGGCTTCTTCCAGAGCTTCGGTTTCATCGCCTGAGCTGGCGCGAATGAACAGCTCCAGGTCGGAATCGGATCCCTCTTCGCTTTCAATGTTGAGAATATGGCGCAGGGCGCGAGCCAGGGCAATCAGAGTATTGGCCTTGACGGTGTGAATCGGGATCTGGCGGGAGTGGGCCATCTGCTGGATCTTGGAACGGCTACGCACTTGGGATCGCAAGGCCAAGACAATGTCTGCCTCGTCTAGATCTTTGGTGACATCCGCCGACAGTTTCAGGGTTTGGATCACCTGCTCCAGGTAGAAGCGGCTCACTCCGTAGGGGTAGATCATCAGCGGCCCATCCGGATTCTGCTGCCGTCCTGTCGGGGCTAGGGCGGATCCCTCCCAGTCCAAATCTTCTTCATCAGAGCCGGATTCCGCTTTGGATTCGGCCACCACCTGAGGGGCAGGACGGGATCCCGCCGGCGTTAACGGGACAGAGTCCTCTTGCCTATCCAGGAGCAAACCCGATGCTCCTCCCTGCGGCGAGCGACTCTCAAGCGGTTCTGAGGGCAGAGCTTCCATCCGTCCAGAACGTCGCCATCCTCCCCGCTCCCGTGCTGCGGACATTGTGCTGCCGGCGGGGGGCCATTGGGGGCCAGATAGGGCCGGGCGCTCATTCGTGACTATCACCACCTGGCCGTGTTCGTCTAAACTGCGGGTTTGGGTCAGGGGCTCGCGGTTGCGCAAGAGGCGATCCACAGTGGCGGCCACATCTTCGTGGATGACCCAGCGGGATCGCTCCAGCATCTCTATGGCAATCTCAAACGTAGGGGGAGCTTTGCGCTCCAACACACTCTTCTGAGAGCCCCGTCGCCGCGCCTCTTCATCTCCCAGGGTGACCGATTGGATCCCGCCCACCAAGTCTGAGAGGGTGGGATTTTTGATCAGGTTGTCGATGCGGTTGCCATGGGCAGTGGCCACCAGTTGTACCCCCCGTTCGGCAATGGTACGAGAGGCCAAAGCTTCCAGTTCGGTGCCGATCTCGTCGATGACCACCACTTCGGGCATGTGGTTCTCCACCGCCTCAATCATCACCTTGTGCTGCAGCTCTGGGCTGGCCACCTGCATCCGTCTGGCCCGGCCAATGCCCGGGTGGGGCACATCGCCATCGCCGGCAATCTCGTTGGAAGTGTCGATAATGACCACTCGTTTGCCCAGCTCATCGGCCAGCACACGGGCAATTTCCCGCAGGGCCGTGGTTTTGCCCACCCCTGGTCGGCCTAGCAACAGCATGGAGCGCCCCTGTTCCACCAAGTCGCGGATCATGCTGATCACGCCGATAACGCAGCGACCCACCCGGCAGGTGAGGCCAATGATCGTGCCTTGGCGGTTGCGAATGGCACTGATCCGGTGCAGGGTAGAGGCAATGCCTGCGCGGTTGTCACTGCTGAACTCTCCAACCCGGCTGATCACCTGATCCAAGTCGGCCCGGGTGATCACGTCCTCGGAGAGGTAATCGGCAAAGCCAGGGAAGCGGGCTTCGGGACGGCGACCCAAATCCAGCACCACCTCCACCAACCGATCCAAGTGGGGATGCTGTTCTAGGCGCTCACGAATCGGAGCAGGCAGGATATCCAAAAGCTTACTCAGGTCGTCGCTGTATTGAACCTGGCCGGGAAAGCCGGTACGTTCACGTAAGCGGTGCGGAGCACTTTCCGGATCCATTGACGGACTTGGGGTTGAGGGCTGTACGGGGAAACTCATGGCTGAGCAACGTCGTTAAACGCAGGAAAAACAGGTTTGCCTAAAAGCAACGGATCGCCGCTTTACTTGCTGCACCAACTGCTTGGCCAACGGGATCCCTGCCGCCAATCCGGGATTCCATCCTGACTCCGATGAGCTGTGGGCTGGCCCCTCCAGATAGGCTGACACCAACTGTCGCGCGTAGCTGCCGAAGGCTACCCCCGCCACCGGCCACCGGGGATCCAACAGCGGCAGCGTTTGGGCATTGGTTCCTCCCGCCAATTGCACATAGCCCGGCAGGCCCATGTTCAGTACCTTCTCGGCCAATTTCAGGGTGGCTTTGCCGGTGCCAGCTCCGATATCGCCACTCATAGGCCGGCCATCCACCTGCCAGATCAACACCTCCGGCAAGGGATCCATAAGAGCCAGCAAATCCCTCAAGTAAGCCTCTAGGCCCGGGCCATCGTTAAAGCTAATCGAGATGGCCTGGAGCTGAGGTAGCCAGGGCTTCAGGGATCCCCACAATTCCTCGAATGACCTCTGGCGACCAATGCAGGTGTGAATCTCCACCGCTTGAATGCCCAGCTCGACCAAAGGCGGCAAAACTTCTGACAAAGCGACCTGGTAGCCGAAGGTGGCAATGCGCCGGTGGGGGCAAACCGGCTCACAGCGCCCACAGCCGTAGCACAGCTCTGTCTGGATGTGGACTTGAGCAGGAAGGGCTGCCTGGGTCAAAGCATGAGGGGGACAAACTGCCAGACAAGGCTGAGGACAGTCGGCAGGACAAACAGGAGCCGTCAGCACCGCCTTGCGGAAATGGACGTCTTCGCCGTCATTGACGCTGACCATCAACCAAGGGAACCCCGCCTGGGGATCTTCGGCTTGTGCCCGTTGGATCCCTTCTTGAGCGGCCCGCACAATGGCCGGATCGGCAGCAACATCAATGCAATCTGCCCCGGCCAGCGTGTAAAGGAAAGCCAGCTCCCGAACCGAGGGCAAGTGGTGGAAACTTGCGCCGCAGATCAGCTTAAACCAAGTACCCTGTTGCAGCGAGGCGGTTGGCAAGGTCACAGGCACAAGAAGCCGCTAGCAGGATGGGGATCTGAGCCGCAGGCCATCTACTTGAGATGGTAGCAAAGAAATTTCCAGGATCCTGAAGAGAGGTTCAGGCGCTCTGCAGAGGTTGCCAACGAATTGACCGTTCTCGGCCCAGTTCCACCACAAACTTCACTCCCTTGTCTTCCCGGCTCAGCTTTACCAGGTAGGAGAGTTCCTGTTGGCTGAACACATGCCCCTCGTAAAACCAAAACACCAACCCCTTTGCTTTCGGGGGCAAGGTGGCCCGATACTGCTCGATCAACGCGGGAAAGAAATAGGTGCGCCGCTCCGATTTGCCCAGCGTGGCAGGCCGTACCCCATGAATGCGCGTCAAATAGCTGGCCAGATCCCCGATTCCCTTACTGGAGAGGGTGACCACCTCATACCCAGCTCCGCGCAGCCGCCGCAGGTAGTGCCCTTCGGATCCCCCCTCTGGGGTTACAAAGATGGCCAAAGCCCCAGATTGCTCCAGTTGCTGCACAAACTTTGCACCTGAGCCGACCAGCAGCATAGGAAGAACTCCATTACTCGTCTAGGGTTGGACAAGCAGCCCACCTGCGCTCATTGTAACGGGATGGCACCTGAAGCTGGGGATAGAAGCTGCCAATGGAACCCATAGAATACTGGCTATCTCCCTGTTTTGCAGAAGGGAGCGTAAAGAAGGGTTAAGATACGGGTAACCTGCTTGCAGGTCTCAACCCACAGGTGGCGGACAAAGGCGGATGGATCCCCCTAGTAGGGATAGCCTCCCCGCCACTTACACAGCGACAACAGATGAACCTCATCATGCGACGACGCGAGCTGTTGACCTTGGCGGTGGCCGGGTTGATTACAGCACCCCTCAGCTTAGCAGGAGAGCAAAGAGCAATGGCCCAACAGACTTATCCCTTCACCAAAACCGACGCCGAGTGGCGGCAACTGCTCACCGAAGAGCAATACTATGTGCTGCGCCAAGAGGGCACTGAGCCCCCCTTCCGCAACGCTTACTACGACAACAAGGCCCCAGGTATCTATGTCTGTGCCGGCTGTGGGCAGGAGCTGTTTTCCTCGGCGGCCAAGTACGACAGTGGCACCGGTTGGCCCAGCTTTTGGGAGCCGATTGCTCCCCATGTGATCGGCACCAAGACGGACTGGAAATTGTTTGTGCCCCGCACGGAAGTCCACTGCTCTAACTGCGGTGGGCATCTGGGGCATGTGTTTCGGGATGGCCCCCCACCCACGGGTTTGCGCTACTGCATCAATTCTGCTGCCCTCAAGTTCATCCCAGCCACCACTTAGAAATCCTCTTGGCTCCAGCTAAAACTGAGCCGCCTGTCTGGGTGAGCCTATGTCGGACTACACGTTCCTGGATGCTGCTTCGATTCTGCTGCGGGAGGGCCTGGAAGCTCTCTTGGTGCTGGTGGCACTGCTGGCCCTTATGAGCAAGAGCGGGCAATCGGCTCAGAAGCGCTGGGTGTGGCTAGGGGGATCCGCGGGCTTGCTGGCAGCGGTGATGCTCGGTCTGCTGGTGAAGCTGTTTTTCCAGCAGATGCTCACCCACACGCGACAAGAGGTGCTGGAAGGGATCACCGGGCTGGCGGCAGCAGGTTTGTTGTTCTCGGTCAGCCTTTGGTTGCACCGCCGGGCTGCAGTGGCTTCTTGGCAAACCTTTGTGCGGGAACAGGCGCAGGCGGCACTGGCCACGGGTCAGGTTTTTTCCTTGGCTTTTCTGGCCTTTGTGGCGGTGTTTCGCGAGGGGGCGGAAACGGTGCTGTTTTATGTGGGGTTGGCCCCTTCCCTCTCGGCAAAAGATTTTTGGCTGGGGATCGGCCTGGGATCCCTGGTGTTGGTGGCGGTGGCGATCTTGCTGCTGCAGGTGGGGCTGAAATTGCCGCTGGGAGTTTTTTTCCGGGGCCTGAGTCTGCTGGTTTTCTATTTGGGCTTTAAGTTTTTGGGCAGTGGCCTGCACGCTCTGCAGGTGGCGGACTGGCTGCCCATCACCCCCCTGGTCGGGATCCCAAAGCTGCGCTGGCTGGGCATATATCCCACTTGGCAGACGCTGCTCCCCCAACTGCTGCTGCTGGGAATAGCCTTCGCCTTGTGGGTGGGGCAATGGCTGCGAGCTGATCCGGCTCGAAAGCTTTCTTCGTGAAAAACGTTCTCCACGAGCCCTGTGGATTCCACCAGCCTTGAGCTTGATGAGTCCTGGTTTTGGTTTCGATGGATGGCAACCAAAAGGCTGCACCCAGTCACGCCTTCCAACCTAGAAAAGCAAAACCCACCGGATAAGGATCCGGCAGGCTGCTGGATTTTGTCAGGAACCCCAAGCCTAGATCCCCATCGATCCCTAGGGAATCGACAGAGATCATCTACACCGTAGACTTCCCGAGAATCAGGTATCGTAGACCCGGCATTCAACAGCATCCGGGTTTTCAGCGCAGTGCTGCTCTAGGCTGCTGGGAGTCCTCGGCTGGTGGCTGCGAGCTGCCAGCACTTCTTCAACCGCATCCCAGGCCGCACGGCAGTGGGGATCCCCTTCGCCGTACTCAGAGCAGACGTTGCGAGCATTTTCCAGCTCTTTGGCGATCGCTTCAGACAGTCCCATGTTCTCAAGCTCCTTTAGACTAGATGGGGCCGGTGGCCCGCTGATGTAACCGGCTGACGCAAATCTGCAGGGATCCAGCGTAATCCCGGATCAACAAGTAGAAACCAGCCGATCCAGACGGGGAATAAGTTCAGGATAATGACCTTGTGCCAACCGAATTGATCAACCGGATACATTACCCATTCTAAACAGTGACGGCAGGGGGGTGCAGCTGCGCTTTCGCGATCTCTTTGGGATCAGGATGCGCAGGGATCCCTCAGGCCCCAAACAGTTGTTCAATCCGTTGCCGCACCTGCTCTGGGGATCCCTGTTGACGCACTTGACCTTCCGAGAGCAAAATCGCCCCGTCTGCCCACTCCAGTTCTGCCAGCCGATGGGTTACCCAGAGGGCGGTGATGCCTTCTTGATCCACCAATTGACGGATGCACCGCAGCAAATCCGCCTGGCTGTCGGGATCCAACAGGGCTGTCGGCTCGTCCAAAAGCAGCACCTCGCTGCGCCGGGCCAAAGCCCCTGCCACTGCCACCCGTTGCTTCTGTCCGCCGCTGAGGCCGTGGATGGGCCGACGGATCAGGTGCTTTAATCCGACTTGCTCCAAGGCTGTTTCCACCCGCTGGTGAATTTCCGCCAAGGTCAGAGCCTCTGCTCCCAAGCCAAAGGCCACATCGGCTCCCACCGTGGGCATGAACAGTTGGTGATCCGGGTTTTGAAACACATAGCCCAGCTGACCGCGAATCTCCAGGTGGCCCGAAAGGGGCTGGGGATGGGTCAGGGATCCGGACAACAGTTGCAACAAAGTGGACTTGCCGCTGCCATTGGGCCCCAACAGCATCCACAACTGGCCCTTGGGAATGACAAAACTGCACGCCTGCAAAACCGGCGGACGTTCCGGCCAAGCAAAGGTCAGGCTCTCCACCCGAATGGCCACCTCAGACATGGGGATCCCTTAGCGGCAGAGAGAAAAGGGCTGTCCTCAGCTTTGCAACTGGGCCAAAAAACCGGGACGGGCTCCCATGGGGCTGGCGCCGCCCGACTTGGAAGTCATTTGCACGCCACATAGCTCACCGGTGAGCAGGAACACCTTTTTGCCGGTGCGGTCGCAGGTCAGCTCCAAACTCTGAGGGGATCCACTCTGCAGAGCATTGACAATGCTTTGGTAGGCCCGGTTGGCCGCTTCTTCCTCTTTTTGGTGGACAACGATGGGGGCAGGGTTCCCTTTCAGGAGCAGTTCCAGAGTGTACATGGCTGACCGTTGCGTAGTGGGCCGTGGGACAAAAGAGAGGCACCCAGAGGACGCCGTTGGCGACAGCAGGACGAAGTCCTTTTCCAGTATCGCAGGTTGGGCCAGGGTACCGGCAGGCTCAACAAATGACGGGGGAGTTTCTCTCGCCAGATTAGGCCAGGCCGGTGCCGAGAAAAGGCAGCAGGCTAATCAGCAACAGGCCCAACGTGGCCAGGGATCCCGCCAAGAAGGAGAGGGATCGCCCAATGGGAATATCGGCAATGTAGAAAAAGTTGTAGAGCAGCCGCGCCAGCAGAAACACCCCACACAGCACAGCTACCCCTTCATCTCCGCTGAGGCCAAAATACCAGGGATCCGGGTGTGGGCCGGTGATGTAGGCGATCAACGCTGCTGCCGCAAACATCCCAAAGGTCTCAAACCCGTTGGCGTGGGCCCAGGTGGCCCGTTGCCCGTAGGGAGGTAGCCTATCGAACATAGCCCGAGGAGCATGCAGGTCGTAGCCAACGCGGGCACGGGCATAGCCCACCACCCCCATGGGCAGATAGACCAAGAGCATGGCTGCCGCAATAGAGAACAGGGGGATAGCTGCGAGAGGAAGGCTTGGCAACATAAGGCAAAAGGACGGTGCAAGATAACAGGGGAGAGGAAGGAGCCCAGCTCGGGCAGGAGCTATTGCCGGGAAAATCAACACCAGAACCATTATCCATCTATCGGGCTGTCTATCCAGGCAGATGCTTGCGTCAGGAAATCTTGCGGATTTGCCGGCGGCGCTCCTCATATTCAGCGCGGGTGATCAAGCCCTGTTTCAACTGGCTTTCCAACTGCTGTTCGGGATCCCGAGCTTCTCGGCCTTCCACACTAGTCCATTCCAGCTCGATCAACTCTCGGTTGAATCGAAAATCGAAATCGGCATTGCTCATGGTCAGGATCCACAGCCCTTCCAGCAAACAAAGGGCGCGTACCCCGTAGCTGAGGATCTGCAGCGGGATGGAAGGAACGAACACCATCAGCCCCACCACCAAGTAGCCCCAGCCCCAGCGTTGGTGCCCCATATAGAAGCGCTGCAACCCTGGAATGAACACCCCCAGCATCGCCAGCCAGCCGGCCACCTCGCGGACCAACCGCCGACGTTCCTGTGGGGGCATATCAGGGCCCCTGCTCTCGGCCATAGACTGCACCAGCTAGATGTGCCATTAGGCTAGCTCAGTTTTGGCCGCACAGGGCTCAGGAACTTGGATCCAACCTCAGAAGATTTTTGAGCAGAATCCTGCCGCCTATACTTGATGGGGGCAGTTCGGGGAAGGAACATGGCAGAGCGGGAACTATCGGTAGCGATCTTGGCAGCGGGCAAAGGTACCCGGATGCGGTCGCAGTTGCCCAAGGTGCTGCACAAACTGGGATCCCTGTCTTTGATCGAGCGGCTGCTGCGCACGGTGCTGACGTTAAAGCCCCACCGCTGTCTGGTGGTCGTGGGTTATGAACAAGAGCAGGTGCGCCAAGCCCTGCGGGAGTACCCAGTTGAATTTGTGGAGCAGGCCCAGCAATTGGGCACCGGACACGCCGTTCAGCAACTGTTGCCCGTCCTGGGCGATTTTCAGGGGGATCTGCTGGTGATCAACGGGGATGTGCCCCTGCTGCGGGCGGAAACCCTGCAAGCTTTGGTGGAGCGCCACCGCCAGGTGAACCCAGAGGTAACCTTGCTCTCGGCTCAGGTGGCGGATCCCTATGGCTATGGACGGGTGTTCTGCGATGCCCAACAGCGAGTGCTGGAACTGGTGGAAGAGCGAGACTGCACCCCGGCCCAACGGCAAAATCGCCGCATCAACAGTGGGGTGTATTGTTTTCACTGGCCGGCTCTGGCTCAGGTTTTGCCCCATCTCAACAGCAACAACGCGCAGCAGGAGTACTACCTAACGGATGCCGTCAAGCGGGTGGGCAAAGCCATCGCTCTGGATGTTGCCGATCCGCAAGAAATTGTGGGCATCAACGACCGCCGCCAACTGGCCCAGGCGTACCAGATTTTGCAGGATCGCCTCAAAGAAGCCTGGATGGAAGCCGGGGTCACCTTTGTGGATCCCGATAGCAGCAGCCTGGAGGAAACGGTGGAATTGGCCCCCGATGTGGTGATCGAGCCCCAAACCCATCTGCGAGGGGTGTGCCGCATTGGGCCGGGAACCCGCCTGGGGCCGGGCAGTTGGATCGAGTCCAGCGAGATTGGATCTGGGTGTCACATTCTCTACTCGGTGGTCAGCCACAGCCGCATCGGCAACCACGTCTGGATAGGCCCCTACGCCCACGTGCGCCCCCACAGCCAGATTGGGGATCACTGCCGCATCGGCAACTTTGTGGAAACCAAAAATGCCCAGATCGGATCCCACAGCAATGCCGCCCACTTGGCCTACCTGGGAGATGCCAAGCTGGGATCCCAGGTCAACATCGGCGCGGGCACCATCATCGCCAACTACGACGGCCAGCAAAAGCACTTTACCGAAATTGGGGATCGCAGCAAAACAGGCGCCAACTCGGTGTTGGTGGCTCCTTTGCAGGTGGGATCCGATGTCACCATTGCCGCCGGCTCCACCATCCCTGCCCGCTACCCCCTGCCGGATGACTGCTTGGTGATCGCTCGCTCCCGCCCGGTGGTTAAGCCCGGCTGGCGACCCGGGATCCGCTCCTCCCGCCGCCAAGAGCTCCAGCCCATGCCACCGGGATCCCTCAAGATTTATCCCTTGCGCCTCTTCCCCGGCCAAGATCTCAAGCAGGAACTGGAGCGATTGGCCCGGCAGCAGCCCTTGCAAGCGGGGTTTGTCCTCAGCGCTGTCGGCAGCCTCAGCCAAGCCATCCTGCGCCTGGCCGACCAAATGGGGGATCACCTGCTGTCGGAACGCCTGGAGATCCTGGCCCTGAGTGGATCCCTGTGCCCTGACGGAGTCCATCTCCATCTCACCGTTGCCGATGCCCGAGGCCAAACCTGGGGGGGACACCTGCGCCCCGGCTGCCTCATCTACACCACCGCCGAAATTGTCCTCGCCGATAGCCCGGAGTACCGCTTCTCCCGTCAACCGGATCCGGCCACCGGCTACTTGGAGTTGCACATCGAACCCGTGGCAGGGGATCCCTGCTGGCCGTCCCCACCCCCCCAACCCCAGCAAAACCAGCAGACAAAACCAGAGGCTGACAACAGCAGGCCGAAAAGCTTACAGTAGTCAACATGAGTTACCTAAAGCTAAAGGGGGCTTGTGAGCGCCAAGCCGAAAGCTTCACGGAACTCATGGACGCTTTGCGGTGTGGCGGGCATGTTACTGGGTTTTCGGACGCAACTCATTCTTAACCGCAAGCAAACAACTCTAGCCGCCCAACACGCTGGGGTAGCCCGCCACGCCTATAACTGGGGCTTAGAAGTCTGTCGGCAAGCCCTGGAGAACCAGCAAAAACTTCCCACCGCCATTGACCTGCACAAGCGCCTAGTGGCCGAGGTGAAGAAAGAACATCGCTGGTACTACCAGGTCTCCAAATGCGCCCCTCAGCAGGCATTACGCAACTTGGAGCAAGCCCTTAAGCGCTGGCGCAAGGGGCTAGGTCAGTTCCCTCACTTCAAGCGCAAGGGAGTGCGAGACAGCTTTTACCTAGAAGGCAGCATCCGCATTTCTGGCAACCGCATCAAGGTGCCTATCTTCGGTTGGCTGCGCTGTGCAGAGCTGCTCCCGGTGACCACACCCAAGAACGTGGTTGTTAGCTTGAGAGCATGACTCTAGTCAATAATAAGCTCAACTATACTGAAAATAATGTATAATATGTTCAGTACGGATTACTACC
>NZ_JANSHM010000071.1:0-14598 GCF_047461635.1 Synechococcus sp. W55.2
CTGTAAAAAAGCCAATATCTTCTGCCATTTGTTTTCATCTAAAAAAACCAACTTCATCCTCTTTCCTCTATAAATTACTCTCTCTATCCTAACATAAGATCAACACGACCTACTCAAAGCTTTGCGGGATACCGCCATTCTGTTTGGAAACAAACAGAATGCTATCGCTGCATAGTTGAACAGTGATGTTCAGCAGTGTTCAGCGTAAATGTATCAGGCACAGCTGGATGTGCTCCTCTACCCGGAAGTGGGCATTGACCCGGTCTGTGCCCAACTGGCCGCCCTCCGCTTGGCGCCGGTACAGGCGATGGCCTGGGGCCACCCGCAAACTTCTGGCCTGCCGACAATAGACGTTTTCCTCAGCAGCGAGCTGATGGAGCCGCCGGACGGGGCCGGCCATTACACCGAGCAGCTCCTGCCCCTGCCTGGCATCGGCACCTACTATATTCCCCTAGAAGTTGACCCTGCCCCTGTGGACTGGCAAGCTTGGGGGGTGGATCCCGACAGGGTGCTTTACCTCTGCGCCCAATCCCTATTCAAGTACTTACCTCAGTACGACGAGGTGTTCCCCCGCATCGCCCGGGAAGTGGGGAAGTGTCAATTTCTATTTTTGCGGGGCCGCCTCTCCCAAGGGATCCGCGAGCGCTTTTGGCAGCGGCTGCGACGAGCCTTTCAGGCCTATGACCTAGCTGCCGAAGAGTATGTGGTGCTCCTACCGGAACTCTCGCCTGCAGAATATGCCGCCTACAACGCCCTGGGGGATATTTACCTGGATAGCCTCGGCTGGTCAGGGGGCAACACCACCCTGGAAGCCCTGCCCCACGGCCTGCCCATCGTCACCTTGCCCGGATCCCTGCTGCGGGGCCGCCACACCTACGCCATCCTGCAGCAGATGGGGATCCTGGATACCATCGCCCACACCCTCGATGAATACGTCCAGATTGCCAGTCAGTTGGGCTTGGATCCAGAGTGGCGAGAGCAAATGGGCCAACAGGTGAAGAGGCGCCAGGAGCGCGTCTACCGAGATCGGACCCCCATCCGCGCTCTGGAAAAGTGGTTGCAAAGTCTAAAGACCTGAGGGGGTAGTTTGGGTATAACCTGACCTAGCCTGAGGCCCCGGCGCTAGCTTGCTTGGGCCAGCCCTTCCTCAGTGGGATCCCGCCCTTCCAGACGGCAGAACAGTTGCCGCATCAGCAGCTCCCGTCGAGCCAGAGAGAGGTGGGGGGCAAGGGCGCTGGGAAAGTGGGGCATGGCTAGGGTAACACGATCCAACAGGTCGGCGCGGCGGTGTTGTTGCTGGATGGCCCAAGCCCGCTGCACAAGGTCTGAAGCTGTTTCCAGCTCCAGCCCTGCCTGCTCGGCCAACCAAGCTGCTAATCGTTCTAGGTCGGGATCATAGCGCAGCCGGTACATGTAGATCAGCATGCCGATCCCAAGCACTAGGCCCAAGGCGCTGGCCACGTAGGCAGCCTTGATGGCAGTTCTCGGCAGATAGGCCACCGCCGACACGCGCAAGATTTCGTAGGGGATGCGGATCAGGCTATAGCCGACAACATAGGTCCAAACCCAAGTGCCATCTTTGAGTTTGGGAAAGCGCCAGAACATTCCCATCAAGAGGGCAAATAGAAGCAGGTTGAGGACGCTTTCGTAAAAAAAGATGGGGTGAAAAAACTCAAATTGGCTGTATTCCGGCTCGCGGGCTTGGGGAGGAATGTACACCCGCAGCGGCCAAGGGCTGTCGGGAGGAATAGGGGCACCGTAGGCCTCAGAGTTGAAAAAGTTGCCCCAGCGCCCGATGGCTTGGCCCAAAATCAACCCCGGCGTGAGCACATCGGCGTACTTCCAGCCGTTGATCCCGGTGGTGCGGCAATAGAGGTAAAGGGCAAGCGCGCCGGCCAACACCCCACCGTGGATGATGAGACCCCCCTGCCAAATGGCAAAGGCCGAGAGGGGGTTGTCTTGGAACTCTGACCAGTGGGTGAGGACGTAGTAGAGGCGGGCGCCCAGAAACCCAGATATTACCAACCACAGGGCCAGTAGCTCCACTCGCTCACTGGCTTTGCCAGGCTCTTTCTCTAGATGACGAGATTCTGCCAACGCTTTGGTCAAGATCAAGCCGACCAACACGGCCACTGCCATCAATAGGCCATACCAGCGTAGGCCCAGCCCTCCCACCAGCGGGGTGCCGGGGGGAAAGCGGAAGACAAATTCTCCAGGTGAGCTGAAGGTAAGGCCCAACAGCCCTGCACTCCATAGGTTCATCGACAACACGCTCTGCACCCCAAAATTGCTCAACTCAGTTCCACCAGTCGGCCTTATCAACCTCACCCGCTTGGGTTAGCGGGACGGAGTTCCTTCCGGGCTCTTCTCCCCTATCCCCGCCAGCCATTCACAGGCTCCAACAGGGATCCATTCTCCCCGATCCTGAAGCAGCGCCAGTCCTCGTTCCCGGTTGACCCGATCCTACAGGCCCGTCACGGACAAGATTCCACCCTAGAGCCCATACCTTTACCAAAAAGCTAGGTCCAAAGCCCCGCCCTTCCAGGACGGCTTTTGCCCTGTTAGACCTGCAATTAAGATGCACCCACGCTGGTCGGAGATGCCAAACTCCTCAAGGCCACTCCAGCGCAGTACCAAGCCTTGGATGACGGAGTACACCGGCCAAGTGGTGGGGCTGGATGGGGGCGACAGCAGTGGGCAAGCTGTGCCGTGTCTCCAGTCTTTGCGTTGTACCGAAAGGAGATGGAGGATGTCAACTGGACAGGGGTGTGGATCCCGGATGGGTTGCAGTTGGTATCCATTGCTCCTGAGGCCAAGGCGGTGATGCAACACTGTTATGGCGGCTACACCACCAACCTGACTCTGGAGGAGTTCATCCGCCCCGAAAACTACCTGGTTCATACCCTGGAAGGACAACCGCTCCCGGTAGGGCCGGTGCGCACTTTGATCCCTCACCCATATGCCTGGAGTTTCCCCCCTAAGATCAGCTGGGCTTTTGGGGGAGCAACGGCTACTACATGGGCGGTGAACCCTGGGCCGAAGAACGCTACAGCAATCTATAGAGGCTCTGAAATTTTGCGCTCCTTATAGCAGGGATCCCTCGAAGTTCTTTGCCGCTATCTGCCGTTTTGGCCGCAAACTGAAGAGAGCACCTTGGTTGCCGTTGCTGCGAACGCCTGAGGTGCCTGTGTCTTTAGATCTCAAAGAAAGCTTAAATAGCAAAGCTCAAAAGATCCATTGGACTCCATTCCGCTTACGCAAACACTAGAAATCATGGGATCCCGTTCACCGCGTCCAGCCCGGCCCATCCGTTCCGGCCGCTATCCGGCCAAAGAGCTGTGCAGCCAGTGCGGCCTCTGCGATACCCGCTACGTGGCCCACGTCAAAGAAGCCTGTGCCTTCTTGGACCAGCAACTGACCCAGTTGGAAGAACAGACCCACGGGCGATCCCGGGAATCGCTGCGCTCAGGATCCCTTGCCGTCACCGATACCGATTACTTCGGTGTCTACGAGGCGATGTACACAGCCCGCAAGCGGGATCCGATCCCTGGTGCCCAGTGGACGGGCATCGTCAGCAGCATTGGCATGAAGGCCCTCACCAGCGGCTTGGTGGAAGGGGTGGTGTGCGTGCAGGCGGATGCCCAGGATCGTTTTCAGCCCCGGCCCATCTTGGCACGTACCCCCGAAGCGGTCTTGGCGGCGCGGGTCAATAAACCAACCCTGTCCCCCAATTTGTCGGTGCTGGAGCAAGTGGAGCAAAGTGGCCTCAAACGCCTATTGGTGATCGGGGTGGGCTGCCAAATCCAAGCTTTGCGGGCTGTGGAAAAAAAACTGGGCCTAGAGAAGCTGTATGTGTTGGGCACGCCTTGTGTGGACAATGTCAGTCGCGCCGGGCTGCAAAAATTTCTAGAAACCACCAGTCGCTCCCCAGAAACGGTGGTGCATTACGAGTTTATGCAGGATTTTCGTGTTCACTTCAGACACGAAGATGGCTCAATCGAAAAGGTGCCTTTCTTCGGTCTTAAAACCAAGGAATTAAAGGATGTGTTTGCCCCCTCTTGCCTCAGTTGTTTTGATTATGTGAATGCTCTGGCGGATCTGGTGGTGGGCTACATGGGATCCCCCTTGGGCTGGCAATGGCTGCTGGTGCGCAACCAGCGGGGGCAAGAGCTGCTGGACTTGGTTTGGGAAGAGCTGGAAACCCAACCGGTGATCTCCCAGGGATCCCGGCGGGCGGCAGTGCAACAGGGGATCCCAGCCTACGATCAAGCCCTGACCCTACCGATGTGGTTGGCCCAGATCATGGGGGCGGTGATCGAGCGGTTTGGGCCACGCGGTTTGGAATATGCCCGTTTTTCCATCGATTCCCACTTCACCCGTAACTACCTCTATGTGCGCCGCCACTATCCGCACAAGCTAGAGCAGCACGTGCCCCCCTTCGCCCGGCGCATCGTGGAGCAGTATCAACTTCCCAAGGACTGAGAATTACGGTCATTTCGATTCAAGCCAGGACACTGCAACCACCCTAAAACTTTGAAGGAACGGGTCTATAGGGCTTTTCTCAGTGGCGCAGGCGTCTCACCCTAACCTGAAACGACCATATGCGGTCACTTCAAGTAGCCAATCAAAGGGTTTGTCGCGTTGATCCCTAGCTCCCCCTGGGAGAGAGGCCGGGGGTGATGGAGGATCGAGAATGGCTATTGATCTAAATCCTTCAGATCCTTGCCAGAAGGGATCCTCGCGGCTCCTTCATCCTATGGCTCAGCAGTAGCGGATCCCGGCTTCCGCCCAGCGATCGATGGCCTGCCCCATGCGCTCGCAATCGGCAATCAAGCTAATCCGCACGTAGCCTTCTCCCCCTTCTCCAAAGGCGCTGCCGGGAGTCACCACCACCCCGGTGGACTCTAAAACCCGTAGGGCAAACTCTGTTGATCCCTCGGGGGTGCCGTCGGCAGCGCGGGGGGTAGGGATCCAGAGATACATCGTCGCCCGTGGCGGCTCGATCCGCCAGCCCAACTCCGCTAGGCGGCCGATCAGATAGTCGCGCCGGCGACGGTAGCGCTCTTGTACCTGCTCCAGGTAGCTATCCGGCAGGCGCAGGGCAGTTTCGGCGGCCTTTTGGATGGCGGCAAAAATGCCGTAGTCGAGATTGGTTTTTAGAGTGCGCAAGCTCTGGATGATCTGGCGATTGCCCACCACAAATCCCACCCGCCAGCCGGCCATGTTGTAGGTTTTGGAAAGGGTATGGAACTCCACCGCCAAGTCCTTGGCCCCTGGGATCTGCAGCAAGCTGGTGGGCCGGTAGCCATCAAAAGCCAGCTCGGCGTAGCACAGGTCGTGCACTAGGATGAGACCGTAGCGGCGGGCAAACTCCACCACCTCCTCAAAAAAAGAGCGGGGCGCAACTGCCGCCGTCGGGTTGTTGGGGTAGTTAAAGTAGAGCACCCGCGCTTGCTGGGCCACTTCCGGCGGTATTTCTTGCAGATCGATCAACCACCCCTTCTCCGGTCGCAGCATCATCGGGTAGATCTGCCCCCCTGCGATCATGGGGCCGCGAAAATGGGCCGGATAGGCAGGGCTAGGCACCAACACCAGATCTCCGGGATCCACATAGGCCAGAGCCAGGTGGGTCAGCCCCTCTTTGGATCCCAGCAAAGGCAGCGCCTCTCCATTGGGATCCAGCTCCACCCCGTAGCGGCGCCAGTACCAATCCGTGATCGCCTGGCGGAAGCTGGCCGTGCCCTCAAAGGGCGGGTAGCCGTGGTGGGCGGGATCCGCAATGGCCGCCTGCGCCGCCTCCACCACCGGCTGTGGGGTGGGACCATCGGGGTTGCCCATGCCCAGATCGATCAAATCCAACCCCTGCTGGCGGGCGCGGGCCTTCAGCTCATCCAAGCGGGCGAAGACATAGGCGGGCAGCTTGTTCAGCCGCTGGGCGGGAACGAGAGCGCGGTTCATGGCAAGAATGGGGAAGGGGCACAGCCGGTGCCTGATGGGAGGATAGGTACCTAACTTACCGCCAGACCTGCATCCAAAGCAATGATCGAGATTGGCGGCTTTGGGCATCCGGGATCCCGAACAGCTAGGATAGATATCCCAAGTTATCGACGAGCCAACAGTGCCCCTACCTCTTGTGGCCATTGTGGGCCGCCCCAACGTGGGCAAATCCACCCTCGTCAACCGCATGGCGGGGGTGCGTTCGGCCATTGTGCACGATGAGCCCGGCGTGACCCGGGATCGCCTGTACCAGGAGGTGGAGTGGAACGGGCGCCGCTTGCGGGTGGTGGACACCGGCGGCCTGGTTTTTGGCGACGACAGCGAATTTCTGCCCCACATTCGCCAGCAAGCGATGGCAGCCATGGCCGAGGCGCAGGCCGTGATCTTCGTGGTGGATGGCCGAGAGGGACTGACACCCGCCGATGTAGAAGTGGCCGATTGGCTGCGCAAACAACCCCTGCCGGTGGTGGTGGCCGTAAACAAGTGCGAGTCGGGGCAGATGGGCCTGGCTCAGGCAGCAGCCTTTTGGGAGCTGGGGCTGGGGGATCCGATCCCCTGTTCCGGCATCCATGGCAATGGGGTAGCCGAGCTGTTGGAGGCGGTGCTGGCTCACTTGCCCGAAGTGACCGCAGAAGCCGCAGGCGAGCCAGATCCCATCGCCGTCTCGATTGTGGGGCGGCCCAACGTGGGCAAATCCAGCCTGCTCAATCGCCTGGTGGGATCCGAGCGGGCCATCGTTAGCCCCATTTCCGGCACCACCCGTGATGCCATCGACACCGTGGTCACCTGGGAAGGGCAGCCCTATCGCCTCATCGATACCGCCGGGATCCGCAAAAAAAAACGCGTGGAGTACGGCATTGAGTTCTTCAGCATCAACCGGGCCTTCAAGGCCATCCAGCGCTCGGATGCAGTGCTGCTGGTGATCGATGCTTTGGAGGGGGTTACCGAACAGGATCAGAGGCTGGCCGGGCGCATCGAAGAAGAGGGCCGCGCCTGCGTTGTCGTCGTCAACAAGTGGGATGCAGTAGAAAACAAAGATACCCACACCATCAACGAGTTCACCCGCGAGATTCGCGACAGGCTTTACTTTATTGAATGGGCGCCGCTCCTGTTTGTCAGCGCCCTCACCGGGCAACGCACCCACAAAATCTTTGAGCAGGTGAATACCGTGGTGGCCGCCCACCGCAAACGGGTTCCCACCGCTGTGGTCAACGAAGTGCTCCAGGATGCTCTTGCCTGGCAATCGCCCCCCACCAACCGCCAGGGCAAGCAGGGCAGAATTTACTACGGCACCCAGGTGGCGGATCGGCCCCCCACCTTTGTTCTGTTTGTCAACGATCCCGATTTGTTTAAGGATAACTACCGCCGCTTCCTGGAAAAGCACTTCCGGCAAAACCTGGACTTTACCGGTACCCCCATTCGCTTTCTCTGGCGCGGCAAATCCGAGCGCTTGGTTGGGCGGGCGGTGCGAAAATTGGAGAGATCCCTGACCTCTCGTTAGGCCCTCTGGTCTACTGAAAGCCTATGGCTGTGGATCCCAACGTCAAAACCCTGGTTGACAACCGTCGCGCCCGCTTCGAGTACGACATCTTGGAGACCTATGAGGCCGGGATCCAACTGACCGGCACAGAGGTGAAATCGATACGAGCGGGCAAAGCCAACCTGCAAGACGCTTTTGCCCTCTTTCGGGATGGGGAAGCATGGCTGCACAATCTGCACATCTCCCCCCATGACACCGCCAGCAAAGTGTTTAACCACGACCCTACCCGCCGCCGCAAGTTGCTGCTGCACCGCCGCGAGATCGACCGCCTACGGGGCTTGGTGGAACAAAAGGGCCTGACCGTGGTTCCCCTCAAGCTGGTGCTCAACCGCGGCTGGATCAAAGCCCATCTGGGCGTGGCCCGCGGCAAAAAGCTCCACGACAAGCGGCAGGCAATCAAAGAGCGGCAAACCCAGCGGGAGATTCAGCGGGAACTGAAGGAACGATAAATTTCTCCCTGAGCCCCTGCTGGCTTCCACGTCGTTTGCCAAGCGCCTTTTTGTATTCTCAGATACAGCGATCTGCAGCGGGATCCCGATGATGGATGTAGTCTTCCGGCTTTGGATCCCTGTTCTGTTGGAGCTGCCTGTGAACTGGAATCTTACCCGCGCTTTTTCTCCCTCGAGAGGCTGGGCTATTGGCCTGGCAGTCGCCGCTCTACTGGGATCCACCCCCACAACAGCGCAAGAGACCTTCAAAGTGGGCATGGTGCTGGTGGGGCCGATGCAGGATGGCGGCTGGAGCCAGGCGCATGTGGAGGGCAGCGAATACGTCAAGGCCAAGTTGCCCGGTGTCGAGTTTGATTACCTGGATAAGGTGAACCCGGCGGATCGGCCCAATGTGCGCGCCTCCCAGGTGGCGGATGACATGATCGCCCGAGGGGCCAAGGTTATCATCTTTACTTCTGATGACCACAAAGACGACGCGATTGAAACGGCCCGCAAGCATCCCGAGATTGCGGTTATCCATGCTTCTGGGGACATGGCCTGGAAGGAGGGGAAAAATTACATCGATCTGCCCAACTTGGCCAACATCATGCCCCAGATGGAAGCGATGCGCATGGTGGCTGGCTGTGCTGCAGCCCTGGGCTCCGAAACCGGCAAAATTGGCCTATTGGGACCTCTGATCAACGATGAAACCCGCCGTTACGCTGCTGCTGCTTACTTGGGGGCCAAATACTGCTGGGAAACTTACCGAGATCGTCCTGAAGAGTTGCAGTTCCGGGTGACCTGGATTGGCTTCTGGTTCAACATTCCAGGGGTTACTTTGGATCCAAGCAAGGTTGCCGATGACTTTTACAACAGCGGCTTTGATGTGGTGATGTCGGGGTTGGATACGCCGGAGGCGGCGGTACAAGGCAAGCGGGCTGCTGAGGCCGGAAAGCGAGTGCGCTACACCCACTACGGCCTGGCCAGCGGTTGTAACTTTGCGCCCGAAATTTGCCTGGGGGTTTCCTACTACAACTGGGGGCCAGGATACAAGCAATTGATCGAGGCAGCTCGCGCGGGCACCTTCGAGAGCCAATTCCTGCGTCCGCCCATCGACTGGTCGGATATCAACAACCCGGACACGTCTTCGGCAGGGTTCATCATGGGAGAAGCCCTGGAGCCAGAAGATAGGGCTAAGTTGGAGGAGTTCATCGCCGGCTTGGGGAATGGCAGCATTCAGCTCTTCAAGGGGCCGCTCAACTTTCAAGATGGCACGCCCTTCTTGGCTGAGGGAGATGTGGCCAGCGAGGTCGAGATTTGGTATCTGGGCCAGTTGCTAGAGGGCATGGAGGGAGCCAGCAACTAGCGGAAGGCGTTCTAGGCTCCGGGGAGGGGG
Organism: Synechococcus sp. W55.2; assembly: GCF_047461635.1. Taxonomy (NCBI): domain Bacteria; kingdom Bacillati; phylum Cyanobacteriota; class Cyanophyceae; order Synechococcales; family Synechococcaceae; genus Synechococcus; species Synechococcus sp. W55.2. Next base: position 9,362 of record NZ_JANSHM010000071.1, read on the forward strand.
AAGAAGCGGTCGGTGGCTTTCACCCGCTGACACCAGGCTCGGATCTGGGGAAAGGGCTTGAGGTCAAACCCGCCCTGCTCCGCCACATGGGTGTAGGTGAAAAGGGCGAGATCGGCGATGGTGTAGCGGTTGCCCACAAAAAATGCTTTCCCCTGCAGGTGGCCTTCCATGATCTCCAAGGCCTCTGTTCCAGATTTCAAGTTCTGGGCGATCACGTCAGCATGGGCCTCTGCTTGGCCGGCCCGCACCCAGAAGCGAGTGGTGGCGATGTAGCGGGCAATGCGGGTTTGTTCAAAAAGCAACCACTTCAAAATCTCGGCCCGTTCCAACTTGTTTTGGCCGTAGAGGGGGGTGTCTTCTGCCAGGTAAACCAAGATCGCGGCGGACTCCGCCAAGACCGTTCCATCTTCCAGTTCCAAAGCCGGGATCTGGCCCAGGGGGTTCTTGGCCAGGTACTCGGGGCGGCGGTTTTCTCCGGCCCTGGAGTTGACTTCAACGGTCTCATAAGGGATCCCCAATTGCTTGAGGAGCAATTCCACTTTGTAGCAATTTCCGGAGGTTGGGATCCCGTACAGTCGCAACATTGTGGTTAACCTCAGCCCAAAGCACCTTACAAAGAACTTCGTCCTAACAACGCCAACGGCAACCCAATCAACAAAAACCCTCTGTCCCTAACACTTTTTTAGCTAAACCGCCGAGAAGCCCCGCCCTCTGTCCGCAGGACGTTCGCGCTAGCGGCGCGGAGCGCTTGGGTCGGGATGAGAGGCGGGAGTACCTTGGTTTTCAATGTACTGGCGCAATACCGAGACTGTTACCCCACCGCATGAAGCGATGAAATAAGACTCGTTCCATAGCACATTTTTTCGGTATATCTTGCTGATGTAGTCCGCAAACTCGCTTCTCATCCTGCGACTAGAGACGGATTTGATGTTGTTTACCAATTTGGACAGATCTATCTGCGGATAGTACTGGAACAGCAGATGAACATGGTCTGCCTCGCCGTTGAACTCAATAAGTTTACAGCCCCACTTTTGGCAGAGGTCATACATGAATCCATGTAATCGCTGCAGCATTTCGCCGGTAAATACCTTGCGACGGTACTTGGTGGTTAAGACCAAATGTGCCTTCAAATCAGATACAGCTCTGCCGCTGGAAACGAAATCATGCTTCATGGCTGGTGACATACTCCCGACTCCGACTGATGGCAGTACGGAGTAGGCTTCTCGCTTCATCGGGGAGCCATCGCAAGAACCCTCCACGAGCAGACACGGAATGACCTACCGCGTAGTTGCACCAGATTCCGGCAAAAGCCGTTTTTGTGCAACTACTTCCATTATATCCCATGTGGGGGTATCTGTATCCCGACACTGACTCTACGGGTACACTGTGGAGCTTAGCTACCCCACACTCGACAAGCTAATCTCTGCTGGCGCTATAATCAGTGTAGCGGTTTCTGAGCACGCTTAAGATGAGGACTGCCTATCAGTACCGTCTGCGGCCTACCCCCAGTCAAGTTGTTCTGATGGAGCAATGGCTGGAGTTGTTGCGCAAGCAGTACAACTATCGGTTGGCAGAGCGGTTTAACTGGTGGGAGCAAAACCGCTGTGATATAAACGCTTGCCCCTTAATCTGTCATTTGCCTGAGCTGAGAGACAGGCCTGATTTCTACTCCCAAAAACGGGACTTGGTGAATACCAAAGCAAGGTTCCCCGAATACCAAGCAATCCATTCGCAAGTCCTGCAAAACTGCATAGAGCGAGTGCATAAAGCATTCGACCGCTGGCTGAAAGGCGACCGTAACGGCAAGAGAGCAGGAAGGCCGAGATTCAAAGGGGCGGGCCGGTATCGTTCCTTCACCTTTCCCCAGATGAAGCAGGACTGCCTTCAGGGGAAGTTCATTCATCTGCCCAAAATCGGAGCAGTAAAACTGATTCAACACCGTCCTTTGCCTGACGGGTTTGTTATCAAGACTGCCACTATCACCCGTAAGGCTGATGGGTGGTATGTGACATTAAGCCTGCAAGATGCGTCTGTCCCTGAATTAACCCCCGATTCGCCAACATCAGAGAACACGATAGGGATCGACATGGGGCTGGACTCCTTTTTGGTGACCGGTACAGGGGAGTCCGTCCCAGTGCCCCAGTATTACCGCCGCGCCCAAAAGCGGCTGGAGAGGCTGCAGCGGTCTTTATCCCGCAAGCAGAAAGGGTCAAACCGCCGTAAGAAAGCCTTGAGGCGAGTGGCCAAGGCGCACCTCAAGGTGGCCAATCAGCGTAAAGATTTCCACTACAAAGTAGCCAAGAAGCTGGTAAGCAAAGGGAAGCATATTGCGTATGAGGCGCTCAACACCAAAGGCATTGCTAGAACCCGACTAGCGAAGTCTATCTATGATGCAGGGTGGGGGCAATTCCTGCAAATTCTCGCAGTCAAGGCTGAAAGAGCTGGGCTGAGGGCGATTGCAGTGGATCCAAGCGGCACAAGCCAAAACTGTTCTCAGTGTGGTCAGAAAGTACCGAAAACCATTCGAGACAGATGGCACTCTTGCCCGCATTGTGGGCTAGAGCTGAGCCGAGACCACAACGCGGCGATAAACATCAAATACAGAGCGGTGGGGCATCCCGTTCTCAAAGCTCAGGAAATGTCCTTTACAGGAGTCACTGAGAAGCCCGCACTCTCTCGCTTTAGCGGCGCGGAGCGCTTTGCGTCAGCATGAGTGCGGGAGCATGTCACCAGCTTTGTTCTTCCAACTCCTGCATCTGCCGGCGGTATTCCCGCCCAAAGGCTTGCAGCAACCCTTCTGCATGGGAAAGAGGCCCTGCTTCATAGGCACGGGATCCCACCCCTTGCTGGGTGAGCTCGCACAGGTGCCAATCCTGTCGATTGGTGCGATCCCACAATTCCACCACCTCGCTGGGATCAAAACCATCCAGCGCCAAGGTCTCCGGCTCAAACAGCCAATCGCAGACAACCCGCGTCCGGTCGGATCCCTGGGGCCACAGAGTGTGGGTCATGACATAGTCCGGCTGCAGGCTCAAGAATAGATTGGGCATAAGGGTGTAGTAGTAGGCCCGCCGTTGGTTCTCGCCTCGCACGGTGGAGATCAGGGGCAAGCTGCGTTGGCCACTCATGTTTAGGCTGGTCACATCTGGATTGAGCAACATGTAGCCGCCCAAAAAGGGGCCTTCCATCAAGTCGTTGCGACCGCTGCGAGCCGGCGAAAGGCGGGCCAATTCTGGGTGAATGAGCGGGCAGTGGTAGCACTCAGAGTAGTTTTCAAACAGCAATTTCCAATTGGCTTGAACGTGGTATTCAATACGATGGCCTCGCCGCAAAGCAGACAGGTTCCACTCTCGGAAACGACCTTGCAATGGGGCAAAAACCTCATCGAAGGGCTGAGGATTGCGGCTGAGGTTGACCCAGACAAAGCCTTCCCATTCCACCAAAGCGGCTGAGTGGAGGGGATAGTCTTCACGGCGAAAGTCTTCCACCTCGTGCATCTGGGGAGCCGCCAACAATTGTCCATCCAGCCCATAGCGCCAGGCGTGGTAGGGGCAAGGGATCCCATCGGCAAAATGGCCTTGGGGCTCACTGCAGAGTCGGGTTCCTCGATGGCGACAGTGGTTGAAGAAGGCATGGGCTTGCCCCTTGGGATCCCGTACCAGGATCAGGCTTTCTCTGAGCACCTGCACCTGCAAAAAGTCTCCAGGTTGGGCCAGATCGGCACTGCGCCCCACGCAGAACCACTGCCGATAAAAAATCTGCTCAATCTCCGCCTCAAAGCGGCTGGAAGAAACATAGTAGTGGCCAGGCAGGGTGCGGGCGCCCGGTTGAACCGTAGCGGGATAGAAAGCGGTCATAGCGCGGGGCAGCAAAGCAAGATGGGAAAAACTGCCGTTGAACTCCAAAGGCTTTGCTATCCAAGCTAACGCAGGGATCCCATCCGGCATCTATTCCAAGCAGATCCAAGGCATTTTTAAGGCATTTTTGCAGCATTCCCCCCAAGCACGCTGTGCTGCTCGCGCAAATACCCCAGTCTCCTACCCACAAGGGGAGAGGGGGGCATAAGAACTCCGTCCTGCTGACGCAAATGGCTTATTCCCGCTAGGGGGACGTAGCGCTGTAGCCCAAGTCGCGCAGAAGGTGCTCAGAGCGCCGCCAGTGGGGCCGCACCTTGACAAACAGCTCCAGGTACACCTTGCCCAGGATCAGCTTTTGAATCTGCAGGCGGGCTGCCTGGCCGATCCGCTTGAGCCTTTCCCCCCCTTTGCCAATGAGGATCCCCTTTTGCGAGTCCCGCTCTACATAGAGGGTGGCCAAGATGCGGGTGACGTTGGGGGTTTCTTCCACCTGGTCGATGGTCACGGCCACGGAATGGGGCACTTCCTCGCGGGTCTGCAGCAGCACCTGTTCTCGGATCAGCTCCGCCATGATGAACCGCTCCGGCTGATCCGTCACCAGATCCGGCGGGTAGTAGTAGGGGCCGGTGGGCAGCAGATCGATGGTGGCTTGGATCAGGGGTGTCAAACTGCTGGGATCCAAGGCAGACACCCAAACGACAGGAGCGCCGGGGCGCAGGGCTTGGTAGCTCTCTTGGTGAGCTTGGCGCACGGCAGCATCCCGAGGAAGCAGATCCGCTTTGTTGCAGACGATCAGGCAGGGGGAAGCAGCAGGGATCCGCTCGGCAATAAAAGCATCCCCGCGTCCTGCCGGCACCGATCCATCCACCACGAAGAGGATCACGTCCACAGCGGCAATGGCTGCCTGGGCGTTGTGTACCAAGATTTCCCCCAGGCGGTGGTGGGGTTTGTGGATGCCAGGGGTATCCACCCAGATGATCTGGGCTTGGGGTAGGGAGAGGATCCCCTGCAGGCGGTTGCGGGTGGTCTGGGCCACGGGAGAGGTGATGGCAATCTTTTGTCCCACCAGGGCGTTGAGTAGGGTGGACTTGCCCACATTGGGCCGCCCGATCAGCCCCACAAACCCCGACTTAAACCCTGGCGGGGCAGCCGGGATCGCAGATAGTTCCCCACTGCTGACACGACCGGGCGCCGATTCCCCTTCTGCTGCAGCAGCGGAGGACTCTGTCCCGCCGTCGCCAATGGATCCCTGTCCCTCAGGGGAGGGATCCCTCCCGTCTGAAGGAGAATAGGGATGTCCGGCGCTGATACATTTACGCTGAACACTGCTGAACATCACTGTTCAACTATGCAGCGATAGCATTCTGTTTGTTTCCAAAC
>NZ_JANSHM010000072.1:0-7886 GCF_047461635.1 Synechococcus sp. W55.2
GATGCCGTCAACTGCTGCAACGGCTGTCTGGCAAAGAGAGACGCTTTCAAGCTTGGGTGAACCACAGTATCGCTAAGCGCATCGTTAAAGCAGCTCAATCTCTTTCTGCCTGCATTGCAATTGAGGACTTAAGCGGCATTCGAGAACGCACCAATCAACACCCCCGCAGTCGTGAGGAGCGGCGGCGTAGCAATAGCTGGGCGTTCTACCAGCTGCGGCGGTTTATCGAATACAAGGCTGTGAGGGCGGGTGTAAAAGTGGTAGCTGTCCCTGCGGCCTATACCTCGCAGATCTGCCACAAGTGCCTGCATATTCATCCCGACTCCGCTCAATCCTATCGCAAGGGTAAGCAGTTCAAATGCGGGCACTGCGGTTGGGAAGGGGATGCGGATTTTAACGGTGCGAAGGTGATTGCGCTTTTGGGGGCTGTCGTAAACCAGCCTAGAGGTTCGGGCCTGTTTTGTTCTCTGGTGGAGCAGAGCAGGCTCAGGGCTACTGAAAGCCCGCTCCGTACCGCTTTAGCGGTCGGAGTCGGGTAGTTTACAGATCAGAGCTTTGCGGGATACTGCCATTCTGTTTGGCAACGAGCAGGATGCAATCGCTGCAGCCCTGGGCAACAGTGTATGGCTTCGCCATGCAAGCCATAGCCATTCCAAACTGGATTGAGACACTCCCCAAGCGTTCCGCGCTGCTTCCGCGACCACTCCCAGGGGAAGAGGGAAGTTAGGAAGCGATGCAACTTAAAGCTGTTCGTCAGCTGCTGCTGGAGAGGCTGCTGGGGCCGGCCATAATGGGAAAACGCCATCCTGGCTGTGGCGGAATCCTTTGCGAGAGCTTGCCTGCATCCATGCTGGAACACGACATTGTCATCATCGGGGGAGGGCTGGCCGGTTGCCGAGCGGCTTTGGAGGTTATGCGACGGGATCCCAGCCTCGACCTGGCCTTGGTGTCCAAAACCCATCCCATTCGCAGCCACTCGGTAGCAGCCCAAGGGGGCATTGCCGCCGCCTTACAAAATGTTGATCCGCAAGATTCCTGGGAGGCTCATGCCTTCGATACCGTCAAGGGATCCGACTACCTAGCGGATCAAGATGCGGTGGAGATTCTAGCCCGGGAAGCCCCTGAGGTGATCATTGACCTGGAACACCTAGGGGTCTTGTTCTCCCGCCTGCCGGATGGCCGCATTGCCCAGCGGGCCTTTGGGGGACACAGCCACCCGCGCACCTGCTATGCCGCCGACAAAACTGGGCAAGCCATTTTACACGAGTTGGTGAGCAACCTCAAGCGTTTTGGGGTCAAGCTCTACAGCGAATGGTATGTGCTGGATCTGATCCTGGAGGACAACCAAGCCCAGGGCGTGGTGATGTTGGAGCAGGCCAGCGGGCGACTGGAGGTGGTGCGGGCCAAGGCGGTTATGTTGGCTACAGGCGGCTATGGGCGCATCTACAACTCCACTTCCAACGACTTTGCTTCCACCGGCGATGGCATGGCAATGGTGGCGCGGGCCGGCCTGCCTCTGCAGGATATGGAGTTTGTGCAGTTTCATCCCACGGGCCTGTATCCGGTGGGGGTGTTGATCTCAGAGGCAGTGCGTGGAGAGGGGGCCTATCTGATCAATGGGAAGGGGGAGCGCTTCATGGCCGCCTATGCCCCCAGCCAGATGGAATTGGCCCCACGGGACATCACCTCGCGGGCGATTGTTACGGAGGTGCGGGCCGGGCGCGGTATTGACGGCAAAGATTTTGTCTACTTAGACCTGCGGCATCTGGGGGCAGAAAAGATCCACACTCGGCTGCCCTTCTGTTGGGAGGAGGCCCATCGCCACTTGGGCATCGATGCGGTTGTCGATCCCATTCCAGTGCGACCGACGGTGCACTACTGCATGGGCGGGATCCCGGTGACGGTGGAGGGGCAGGTACTGCGGGATGCCCAAACCCGTGTGGAAGGGCTGTTCGCTGCCGGTGAAACGGCCTGTGTTTCGGTGCATGGGGCTAATCGGCTGGGCAGCAACTCTCTCCTGGAGTGCGTTGTTTTCGGGCGGCGCACAGGGGCAGCCATGGTAGAAGCCGTCAGAGGTCGAGCCTTGCCGAAAGTGGACGAGGGATCCCTACTCAAACAGGCCGCCAGCCGGATTGCCGGGCTCCTGGAACGATCAGGGAAGAGCCGCATTGATCAGGTGCGGCGGCAATTTCAAGATTGCATGACCGAGCATTGCGGCGTCTACCGCACCGAATCGGTTCTCCAAGAGGGGATCCAAAAATGGCAGCAGATCCGCCAGCGTTACGAGCAGGATTTGCGCTTGGACGATCGGGGCAAGGTGTGGAACACCGAGCTGATCGAAGCGCTGGAGCTGGACAACCTCATGACGGTGGGGGCCTTGATCCTCGCCAGCGCCCTGGAACGGCGGGAAAGCCGTGGCTCCCACGCGCGGGAAGATTACCCCCAACGGGACGATCAACGGTTTTTACAACACACCTTGGCTGCCTTTCGCGAGGGATCCCCTCAGATCAGCTATCGCCCCGTGGTGATCACCCGGTTTCCCCCTCAGGAGCGAAAATACTAACTTTCCAGAGGCCTCCCAGGCCGATTAGGATTGCTCTATCGTTCCCGTTAGCAGGATGGAGCCCCTTTCAAAATTATCCAATATCTAGGGATTCCATCTTCGCCAGCTTGAAATCTCGTCTACTGCCGGAGGGCCAGCCATGCAAGAAACCCTGGAGAAAGCAGCCGTCGCCCTGCAAGCGGAGCTGAATCTGGAGCCTTTTTGGATGCCCTTTACGGCCAATCGGCAATTTAAAGCCAACCCGCGCCTGTTGGTTGCCGCCCGAGACATGTACTACACCAGCCACGATGGCCGCCAAATCCTAGATGGGACTGCCGGGCTGTGGTGTGTGAATGCCGGCCACTGTCGTCCCCCGATTGTGGAAGCAATCCAACAGCAGGTGGCCCAACTGGACTACGCCCCAGCTTTTCAAATGGGCCATCCCAAAGCCTTTCAACTGGCAGAGCAGCTCATCCAGCTCACTCCTGCCGGACTGGATCACGTTTTTTTCACCAACTCTGGCTCTGAGGCGGTGGATACGGCCCTGAAAATGGCCATCGCCTACCATCGCTTACGCGGACAGGGATCCCGGCAGCGGCTGATTGGCCGGGAACGGGGCTACCACGGCGTTGGCTTTGGGGGCATCTCGGTCGGGGGCATCTCCAACAACCGCAAGTTTTTTGGCAGCCTCATTCCCGGCGTAGACCACCTACCCCACACCCACAACCTGGAGCAAAACGCCTTTAGCCGCGGCCTGCCTCGCTGGGGATCCCACTTGGCAGAAGACTTGGAGCGGATCGTCGCTCTCCACGATGCCAGCACGATTGCAGCGGTGATCGTAGAGCCGGTTGCCGGTTCAACGGGGGTGTTGCTGCCGCCGGTGGGCTATTTGGAAAAGCTGCGGGCCATTTGCGACAAATACGGCATTCTGCTCATCTTTGATGAGGTGATCACCGGCTTTGGGCGTCTGGGATCCCCTTTTGCGGCCAACTATTTCGGAGTGGTGCCGGATCTGATTTGCTGTGCCAAGGGCCTCACCAATGGCACCATCCCAATGGGCGCGGTGATCGTCAAGCAAGAGATCTACACCGCCTTCATGGAGGCTGCCGGTTCCGTTGATGACCTGCACCGTCCAGAGGACAACAGCAGGACACTCTCCTGGAGCCCCATCGAGTTTTTCCACGGCTACACCTACTCCGGCCACCCGGTTGCCAGTGCCGCCGGCTTGGCCACCCTGAACCTGTATCGAGAAGAAGGCCTGTTCGAGCGGGCTGCCAGCCTTGCCCCCCTCTGGGAAGAGGCTCTCCATTCCCTGCGCGGCTTGCCTCATGTCATCGATGTACGCAACCTCGGCTTGGTGGGGGCAATTGAATTGGAAGGGATCCCTGGCCGACCGACAGCGCGGGCTTTTGAAGCTTTTTTGCGCTGCTACGAACGTGGGGTATTGATTCGCACTACAGGTGATACCATCGCCCTTTCCCCGCCTTTGATCATCGAGGAAGCCCATATTGAACACCTGATCGCCACCCTGAAGCGAGTTCTTCAAGAGCTACCTTAGTCCTGAATCGACAAGAGAGACTGCCTGAGGGAGTTAGAAGCTTCTGGGGCTGGGCGTCGGCGAAGGACTGGGACGGGGAGAGGGACTGGGGCTAGGCGAAGGGGATACCGAGGGAAAGGGATTGGGGGTGCCGGTCGGCGTTGGCGAGGGGGAGGGACTGGGCGCAGGCAACACCCGTAAAGGAGCTTTGGCCGAAGCAATTCGGCCCTGGGTATCCGCCACCATTGCCGTCACCTCATAATCCCCGGTGGGAGCAGAAGTGGGAATGGTGATGGGGATGGTGCCAATGCAGGCTCTGCTGTTGGGCTGACAGCCGACGGCAGCGGCAGTGAAATCAAAGGTGAGGGTGAGGGGGCTTTGTCGGATTTCCACCCGGAAGCTGATGCCGGCCCCCAAACCTGCAGGAGTCGTCACGGCCACCAGCACGTTGAAGGGTACCGTCTGTCGCGCGTCCGTCAGGGCCACCACGGCAATCGAAGGCGGCTCTGCTGCAAAGGAAGCAGTGGGAGAGGGGCTGGGAGTGGGGAAAGGATTCAAGAGGGGAGTGGGGGTCGGGGTAGGCAGAGGGGTGGGCGGCGGCGTAGGGACAGGACTGGGGATGAGGAAAGGAGTGGGCGTTGGAGCCACCACCGCTATCGGCGTGATGGTAACCGCAGGCTGTTCGCCGGCATCTTCTTGGCAAGCCACAAGTGACAACGACAGAAGAGCGGCTACACTGGCCCTTATTACAGAGGAGGCTGCTAACGTCCAGCTCTGACGGAACCTATGGGGCTGCTGTCTCATGGGGTTTGACTCCTCACAACACAAAGCTTTGGGATCCTGCCGGTTCTAGGAGAGCCGAGCCTTGGTGGTGTCCAACTCAAAAACTCGGCCAACCTGCTTCCTCAGCCGCAAAAGCAGGAGCGTCTCACACGCTGCTAACACTATAGATAGAGTCTTAACTTTTTGCAAACCCCATCTGTGGAATCTCCTTCGGGAGTGAAGCTAGACAGAGGGGAATGACCTGGGCCGAGTTAGACTGGTAAGCGTGACAGCAAGACGAGGATCCATGGCAGCAAGGGCGGGAGCAGAACCATCTTCTGGCTGTGGAGAAGCAGAGGGGCAGACTGCCGTTGGCGTTGATGCCCTGTACCCCTCAGAAAACATCAGCGGGGCGGGGCATGCCCGGGAAGAGCTGCAAGAGGCTTGCGGGGTCTTTGGCATCCTGGCTCCAGGAGAGGAGGTGGCCAAGCTGGCCTACTTTGGCCTATTTGCCTTGCAGCATCGCGGCCAAGAATCGGCAGGGATCGCCACTTTTGAGGGATCCTTTTGCCGGGTTCACAAGGCGATGGGCTTGGTCTCCCAGGTCTTCGATGAAGTGAACTTGGCCCAACTGACCGGGGATCTGGCGGTTGGTCACACCCGCTACTCCACCACTGGATCCAGCCGCGTGGCCAATGCTCAGCCGGTGATCGTGGAGACTCGCCTGGGGCCGCTGGCTCTGGCCCACAACGGCAATTTAGTCAATGCGGAAGAGCTGCGGAAGGAACTGGAGGCCGCCGACCGGCACCTAACCAGCAGCACCGACTCCGAGTGTATTGCCCACGCCATTGCCCAGGCGGTGAACCAAGGTCAAGATTGGATCGCGGCCACTTGCCAAGCTTTGCGCCGCTGTCAGGGGGCTTTTAGTCTGGTGATCGGCACGCCAGAGGGCCTGATCGGGGCACGGGATCCCTATGGGGTGCGTCCGCTGGTGTTGGGGCTTTTGAGCAGCAACCCCGCTCTGGATGAGCTGCTGCAGTCAGAGATGCTGGAGATCATCTGCAGCGACGGCACCCTCAGCCACCCCGAGGCCGAGCCGCTGCATTACGTATTGGCTTCAGAAACCTGTGCTTTGGATATCATTGGGGCCGACCCTCTGCGGCAGGTGGAGCCGGGAGAGTTGGTGTGGATCAGCCATCAGGGGCTGCAATCGGTGCGTTGGGCGGAGGCCACCCCCAAGTTGTGCATCTTCGAGATGATCTACTTCGCCCGCCCAGACAGTTGGATGCACGGGGAAAGCCTCTACTCCTACCGGGTGCGGCTGGGAGAACAACTGGCCAAGGAGGCTCCGGCAGAGGCCGACTGGGTGATCTCCGTTCCCGATTCCGGCACGCCGGCGGCCATTGGCTATGCTCGCCAGTCGGGGATCCCTTACACCGAAGGGCTGATCAAAAATCGCTACGTGGGCCGCACCTTTATTCAGCCCACCCAATCCATGCGGGAGCGGGGCATTCGCATGAAGCTCAACCCCCTGGAGGACGTGCTGCGGGGGAAGCGGATTGTTATTGTGGACGACTCAATTGTGCGGGGCACCACCAGCCAGAAAATCGTCAAGGCCCTGCGCCAGGCGGGGGCTACCCAGGTCCACATGCGCATTTCCAGCCCCCCGGTCACCCATCCCTGCTTCTACGGCATCGATACCGATAGCCAGGATCAGTTGATTGCTGCCCAGCATTCCGTAGAGGAAATCGCCGAGAAGATTGGAGTGGATTCTTTGGCCTACCTGAGCTGGGAAGGCATGCTGGCTGCCACGGGCCGGGATCCCAACTCGTTCTGCTCCGCTTGCTTTACCGGCCACTACCCCATCCCCATCCCAGAAGGGCTGAAGCGCTCCAAGCTGGCCCTGGAACTGGTGGCTACTAGCAAGAGCCGCTAGGCTGCTCAGGGATCCCCGCTAGACTGAGAAGAAGAATTGCTTGGGGCAAGCCATGACTTTTCGCCTACGCCAATTGGGGGATCCCATCCTGACGCAAGTGGCCGAGCCGGTGACGGAGTTCAAAACGCCGGCCTTGCAGGATCTTATAGAAGGCATGCTGGCTACCCTGAAAGAGGCGCAGGGGGTGGGCTTGGCTGCTCCTCAGGTGGGATCCCTCCTCCAAGTGCTGATCGTGGCCTCTCGTCCCAATCCCCGCTACCCGGAAGCGCCGCAAATGCAGCCTCTGGTGATGGTTAACCCCCGTCTGCTGGCTTGCAGTTCTGAACAGGTGCTGGGTTGGGAAGGCTGCTTGAGTGTGCCCAATTGCCGTGGTCTGGTGGCCCGCGCCCGCGAAGTGGAGGTGGAGTATTACACTCCAGAAGGCGTTCAGCAAAGGGTGGTCTGGCAGGATTTTCCGGCGCGGATCTTTCAGCACGAATACGATCACCTGATGGGTCGGGTGTTCCTGCAGCGGCAGCCTCGGCAACTGCTTACCGAAGCCCAGTACCAAGCCCAGATTTTGGGTCAGCCCGCCTGAGGGATCCCACCATGCCCTACATGGTTATCTACGACGGCCTCTGCAACCTCTGTGCCACCGGCGTTCAGCTCTTGGAGCAACTGGATCGCGGACGGCAGTTTTGCTATGCTCCCATGCAAGATGCTTCTACCCTGGCCCAATGGGGGATCCCACCGGAGCAGGTGGAGCTGGGGATGATTCTCATCGATCTGGAGCACCCAGAGCGCCGCTGGCAGGGATCCGCTGCCATTGAACAAATTGCCGCCCTTTTGCCGAGCGGGGAGGTGTGGCTGGCTCTGTACCGCAACTTTCCTGGCTTGAAGGTTCTGGGGGATCGAGGCTACGAACAGATCCGGGATCACCGCTACGAGTGGTTTGGCCGCCGTAACACCCCATACCTATGCGCCCTTCTGGCGGCAGGGCATAGGGATCCGCAGCAGAAGGTTAATGCCTGTGCACTCCAAGTCCTCCATGACCACCGTCGCTGTGCTTTTTTGAGCGCCCTTTGGGTATACTTGAGACTAGACTCAAGGTTTGCCTTTGAGTTTCCCTG
>NZ_JANSHM010000072.1:7986-14441 GCF_047461635.1 Synechococcus sp. W55.2
GGAGGAGTGGCTGCTTGTTCCCTTACTTCGGATCCTCCGGCTGTTACTCAGGTTCCCCCGACAATTTCAGCTCAGGCACCAGAAACAGCAGTGCAGGGCTCTGAGAGCATTGCTTTCTACTACGACGGGGTAAAGACCTCAGTCACCGTCAAGGATGCAGCAATCCTTTTTGCCGCCTGCACTCTCAACACTAGCGACACAACCAAGATCGTAGGTTTTGTCAACAACACGCTTAAAGCAGGGCCGATTAAGGACATTGATGTCACTGGGCTAGGTGACCCGCTGAAGCCCGCTATCTCTGACTTCACGGGCGACGGCACGGTTGACTGCAAAGATGCGGCGGTGCTGTTTGCCGTAGCCACGTTGGGCACGGAGGCGCCTGCGGCCAAGGTTAACGGCTTTTTGTCCGGCACCCTGAAGCTTCCCGAGGTGAATGTTACTCAAACTCAGTTGGATACCCTCTTCAAGACTCCAGCAACACCGATCCCGACACCGATCCCGACGCCGACCCCGACGCCGACACCCACGCCGACTCCGACCCCGAGGCCAACTCCCACACTTACTGTAACACCCACCCCGACTCCGATGCCAGACATGACATGGCAGTTAGAAGCCAAGTTGCAAGAAGCCAACAAGGCCTTCCGCGATGCAGTTGCTTCTGAAATGCAAGTGGCTGCGCGTCAAGCGGGCGTGAAGATCCACACAGACAACTTCGTCGCCATTCCGCTTGATGATGGCAGCTCCGTCGTGGTGAATGCGGGCATCGCCGGGGTGGAGAACCTGACGCTGGAGCAATTGGCGCGGGGTGCTGATGTGCTCTTTGTCTTCCTGCGGCTGCCGCAAGGCTCCGGTCTGCCTTCGGGCTTCTACACTGTGCGGTTTTTCCAAACGCCGGGGACAACGCAATGGAAGGCGCAGTTCAAGAACCTGGATGGACGGGTCGCGCTTGAGACCGATGCGCAAGTAGGGCCGGGAGACCTCGCGCGGGAGATACCCAGGCTAACAGGGGGCGTTATTTATAACCCAGTAACCCGCGAGTTTACAATAGTTATTGATATCCACTGGGAAAAGGGCAATGCTCAGGCATCGGTGGGGCTGGGCACAGGTGGACCTGACCCAACCCCCTTGCCGGCAGCGGGGCAGAAAATCGCGCAGGCAACCGCGAACTTTTACGAGGCAGCCCGCAGAATAATCAACACCATCAAGAACAATTCGTACAGGCAGGTCATCATTGGCTCAAGGGATGACAACTTGGTAGTCCACACGGTCTTCCAGGGCGTGGAAGAGCTGACGATAGACGATTTGGCCAAGGGGCAGGATGTGTTCTTTGGCTACTTCCGGACACCGCAATCCTCTGGGCTTCCTTCTGGCTTCTACACGGTGCGCATCGCACGATCTGCCACGGGCGAGTGGCTTGCACGCTTTGTAGATGCAAAGGGAAATACGGTGAAAGAGGGGCCAGCGACAGTGGGCCGTGGGGAGCCACTAGCACAAAAACCCGTGGGGTGGACAATAAAAATTGAGCCGCCGGATAGAATATGCATTGATTTCCACTATAAGGATATTGACTTGGAGGTTTGTTGGCCGCCAAGGAAGGGGGGGGATACGTTTCCGTATTGAACGGCACCATCGCTTTCTCCGCTGACGGAACTTTCTTCAAGGTCAGTGGCACCGGAACCTTCTCGGCGTCTTACCTCTCGTGCGGATGAGGACATTCAAGGGGGCATCGGGTGATCAGTCAACCGCTCGGTGCCCCTTCCTTATGTCTCAGGCAATCGCAGAGAAGTGTCATAACTTCGGACTTTGCGGATGTCGCCGACGCCCTGCAAATTCAGATTCCGTGCTTCTCCAAAAGCACCCACAAAATGCTGGCAAATAGCGGATGGCAATAGGAGGTATTACCATCCTAGCCGACTCTCTGAAGCCCAAACGCAAGCTCTTAATCTGGGATATTGTCTCTGGCTGGTCAGATAACGGTCAGAACAAGGGGCAATTGATGCCTGCCTTGAACCGCATCGGCACCATCAGAGAAGATGAAGCAGTGATTTGTGTCTTGAAAGACTTTAACCCTACCCTGAGAAATCCAGAACGCTCGGATAATTATCCCGTCATTCGCTACCTGAAAACTTTAGCTAGGCAGAGCCGCAGCAGCCGCAAATCCATTATTCTCATGGGGCCAGAAGCAGTTGTACCCTCAGACGATTGATCTGAGCTGCTCAGGTGGCCCCTTGTTGGATTAACTTCCGGCAGCTCCCAGGCAGGGCACTGGGATTGGACTCCACACGCCAGGGTGCATGACCAGTAGTTTTCCATTTTCGTATCCTTAACTACAGATTTTTTGGTAGGATTGATCGTGTAGAGGTACTGGTATGTAGAGCAGCCTTATGAGTGCAATCGCTGAAATGAGGGGGACAAGTCTCCTGGCCCGCCATCGCCAAAACATAGCAGCCTCCCTGGCCCGTCGTTTGGAAGCAGCTAGGGCGGCCAACAACACCCGCTTGATGGAGCTGCTGAAACAAGAAGAGCGGCAGCTGGCAGCCGAGTACGGCGGCAGGGATCCCTTCTCTTCAGCGCTCTTCAGAGGACTGCGCCACCTTTGGCAGAGCCTGAAGGCAGTCTTGGCGGCCTGCGATGAACTGCGGGTGCGGCAGTGGGTAGATGGCAGCGGCATGGTCTGGTGGTCTGTCCAAGACCCAATCACGGGAGAGCGCCTGTGTACCCATTCCGAGGGGGAGCTCATGGAGTGGATCGAGAAGCACCAGCGAGAGGATTAGTCTTCGCGGCTAGGACTTGCCTGAGCACCAATAGCCAGTGTTTCCCCAGGCGCTTCGTGCGTGTCCCAGTCTTTCCAGCTTGGGGAGGAAGGGAACAAAAAGTTTCACGGCTAGGCCGGGGCAATGGCCACCTGAGAATCCAAATTGATAGGATTACGAAGACTCATCATCTGCTTTAGGGGCCCTGGGATGGTTTGGCAATTGTTGACTTGGCCGGCCCAAAGTTTGCTTTGGCTAGCAGAGCAGATCCAAGAACGCGCCGAAGCACAGCTGGATAGCAAAGAAAACCTGCAAAAAGAACTTACGGCCCTGCAAATTCAGCTAGATTTGGGAGAAATTGACGAGGAAACCTACGCCCGCCGAGAAGAGGAGATTTTGCTGGCCCTGGAAGCCTTAACCCAAGCAGAAGGAGAAGCCGAAGCATAGAGTTCTGCCGGTGGGCCTGGAAGGGATCCCTCAGCATTGCAGGGGGGCAGAACATGGGAGAATGAGCTTCTGTACACCCCCGTCTTTCCTACCCTGGGCTGTTTTCAATGACTGAATCCCATGAAACCTTGGTGCTCCGCGACGAGCAAAACCAGCCTCTCAAGTGCGAGATCCTGCGGCAGGTGGTCATCGATGAGCAGACCTATGCTCTGGTGACTCCCGTTGATGCTGTGATCAAAGTGCTGGTTTGGGAAGGGGAAGAAGAACCCAGCCAAGCGGTGAACGGCGATGCCAACATGGAAGGGATCCTGGACGAGCCGGATCCCGAAGAGCTACAGGCTACCCTGCCCACCATCCAGGCTGTCTTGGGGGAGTTGAACCTCACCTTGCAGCAAAATGGCTTCGACATCCTCACGGTTCAGGGGGAATTGCCCCCAGTCGAAGAGGAAGATGTGTTCGAGCTGGGCGAGAGCGAGGAAGATGCCCAGGAGTTTCAACTGCTAGCTACCTTTTTCTACCAAGAGAAGAAATACGGCATCTTTACCCCCCTCGATCCCGTTTTGCTCTACGCCGCTCTGCCTGACGAAGGGGATCCCTACCTGCTCACCCCCGATGAGCCGCCAGAGCTTTTTGATCAGCTCTATGCCCTGCTGCTGGATCTCGATGAGGAATGGGAAGACGGAGATGACGAAGAAGATGAAGACGAAGATTAGGCGGTCAACCCCTTCTGTTCTGCCGAGTTGGATACTCCTGCCCAGCCAGTCGCCTCGGCGGTGCGGAGCACCATAGGGATAGAGGTGGTGAAACTACCCGGTAAAACTTGCCCAGAGTTTTTCACCAGCCACTCCAGACCCGTCTCAACATCTGTCGGGGGCGTCGGATCTGCGGGCCAAGGGTCAGAATAAGCCAGCCTCAGACCAGCCGCCTGAGCATTGCGTAGCGAAGGAGCAACAGGGATGCAGCCGGTTGATTTAACCACCCTGCGTGCTGTGCTCGCCGATCTAACCCAGGCTAAGACAGGTCGGGATCCAGTGTTGCCTGCCCGCGTGGAATGGATCCAACAGACCGATCTGTGGACGGTGGTCATTGGCTTGCGCACCCTCACTGCCCGCCCCTGCTTGCTGTTGTGCTGGCATCCTCAGGCGGCCCGTCTCCACCTCTGTCAGCCTCCTCCCAAAGAGCCGGATGGCTTTCAATTTAGCCAGTTCCTCCAACGGCACCTGAAGGGTTTGGCTCTGACGGAGCTGGCTCTGCTGGAGGATTGGGAACGGGTGATTGACTTGCGCTTTGCCCCTCGGCCTGGGGATCCCCCTTATCGCCATCTCTACCTGGAGGTGATGGGCAAGCACAGCAATGCCATTTTGGTGGACGAGGCGGGCATGATCTTGGCCAGTGGCCATGGGGTAAGCGAGCGCCAATCGCGAATCCGTCCAGTGCAGCCGGGCCTGCCCTACGAGGCTCCTCCCGCCCTAACCGACCCGATCCCGCAGCGATCCGAGCCCTTTTCCTGGTGGCAAGAGCGCGTCGCCCTGATCCCTGGCCCCATCGGCCAACGGCTGTTGCGCTGTTATCGCGGCCTCAGTCGGCATTTGGTGGAAGCGATGTGCCATCAGGCTGGGATCCCGCCGCAAACCTCCACCGATCACCTCTCTGCCCGCGATTGGCAGGCACTGTTTGCCAGGTGGCAAGACTGGTTAACCCGTCTGGAAACAGGCCAGTTTGACCCGGCCCCAACTCCCCAGGGATACACCGTTCTCGGCTGGGCAAGCCCTCCCGTCAGCAGCGCCGTTCGCGTTGGTGGGACGGAATCCCTGCAGCAACCCTCTCGGCCCAACCTGCACCAACTTCTGGAAGGCTACTACCAGGCTCAGCTTAACCGCGAACAGTTTGAGCGAGAGCGCCACCGTCTGCTGCAAAGGGTATCCACCCTGCTGAAAAAGCTCTATCAGCGGCGAGAGCAATTTGAGGCGATGCTGGCCGACTCCACCCAAGCGGAAGCCTCCAAGCAGGCTGCCGACTTGTTGATGGCCCACCTCCACCTCTGGCGGCCAGGGTTGCATCACATCGAGCTGCCGGATTTTGCCAGCGGCCAGACGGTCAAGATCCCTCTCGACCCCGAAAAAAATGCCATTCTCAATGCCCAAGCCTACTACCGCAAGCACCGCAAACAAAAGCGGGCCCAGGATGCCCTCCGACCTTTACAAGAGGCGCTCGGCCAAGAGATCCTCTACCTCGAGCAGGTGGAAGCGTCTCTACAGCAGCTGGAAACCTATCGGGATCCCCAAGACTTGACCACCCTCAAGGAAATTGAGACCGAGCTGATTGAACAGCGCTACTTGGAGAGTCCCACTCGCAACAGCGGGACAGAGTCTCTGCGGGCGAGCTCAAAACATGCCTCACCGGCAACCTTCAACCCCCACCGCTTTACCAGCCCCAGTGGCTTCTCCATTTGGGTGGGGCGCAACAACCTGCAAAATGATCAGCTCACCTTTCGCGTGGCTCAGGAACACGATTGGTGGTTTCATGCCCAAGAGATCCCCGGCAGTCATGTGCTGCTGCGCTTGCCCCCCGGGGCTGTAGCAGAAAGCAAAGATCTGCAGGCGGCTGCTGATTTGGCGGCCCATTTCAGCCGCGGTCGCCTCAGCGAACAGGTGCCGGTAGTCTACACTCGCCCGAAACTGGTGTTCAAACCCAAGGGATCCCCGCCCGGCATGGTCGTTTACAAACAGGAGCAGGTGCTTTGGGGGCGGCCCAGCCATGCGCAGCTGCTCATTGCGTCAGCCCTTGGGCCACAGTAAACTACCCGGCCCTGACTGCTTCGCAGTACAGGGCGGGCTTTCGGTAGCCCTGCAGTTGGCAAGCAAACCACGGACCTCTAGGCTGGTTTACGACAGCCCCAAGTTTGGCAATCATGTTGGCCCCATTCCAGTCCGCATCTCCTTCCCATCCACAGTGCCCACACTTGAACGACTTACCACTGCGATAGGATTGCGCAGGGTCGGGATGGATGTGCAAACACTTGTGACAGGTCTGCGACGTGTAGGCAGGCGGAACAAGAATCAGAGAAACCCCTGCAACCCTCGCCTTGTATTCCAGAAACTGACGTAGTTGGTAGAACGCCCAACTGTTGGCCCTACGCCGCTCGGCTTTGCTGCGTGGCTGTTGATTGACCCTTTCACGGATCCCTGTCAGGTCTTCCAGAGCAATAGCGCTGTTGGTAGCTTTTGCCCTAGAGACAATAGCTTTGGAGATGCG
>NZ_JANSHM010000073.1:0-14175 GCF_047461635.1 Synechococcus sp. W55.2
CAAACTTGGGGCTGCCGTAAACCAGCCTAGAGGTCCGTGGTTGGCTTGCCAACTGCAGGGCTACCGAAAGCCCGCCCTGTACTGCGAAGTAGTCAGGGTCGGGTAGTTTACTGGGCGAGGGCCGCAGCTGGCGGCAGGAGGTGGTCTATGGAAGCAGAGGTGCAACAGGGGCAGCAATCGCCTGAGGGCCAACTGGAGAAGCGCCCCCCTTCTCCGCCTTGGGCCGGGATCCCCTTACAGAGGGGCCTCGGTCACCGGGTACGGCAGCACGTCAATCCCCTGCAGGCGCAGTATCAGCAGCCCACCCCCCCACCCCATTGGGAACGGGTATACCGACGGCTGGGGCAGCCCTTTCATCTGGATATCGGCACAGGGAGCGGACGATTTCTGCTGCGCCTCGCTCAGGAGCAGCCCGACTGGAACTTCCTAGGGGTAGAGATTCGGCAGGCGCTGGTGGAGCGGGCCAATGCCTGGCGGGATGAGCTGGGGCTGGATAACGTCCATTTTCTGTTTGCCAACATCAATGTCTCTTTGCAGCATCTGTTTGCGCCGGGGGATCTCAGCCGGGTGACCATCCTATTTCCGGATCCCTGGTTCAAAAAGCGCCATCACAAACGGCGGATCGTCCAGCCCCAACTGGTGGCGGATCTGGCTCTGCTGCTGCGACCGGGCAGCCCCGTCTTCCTGCAATCGGATATCCAAGAGGTGGCCGAAGAAATGGCGGCTCGATTTTTAGAGCATCCGCAGTTTTGGGATCCCCACCAGGGGCCTTTGGACTCCAATCCCCTCGGCATCCCCACGGAGCGGGAGTGGCACTGCCTACAACTGGGCCTGCCCATCTATCGCTATTGGCTGGAGCGACGGTGACAACAGGACAAATCCGTAATGCAGTAATAACAACTCCATTCCGCCAAGACAATACAGAAGATAGGATATAACCCGCTTGAGTTGGATCCGTCGCCGCAATGTCTCACCCTGAAGCCACGGCCTTTGCCGACCCCTCTTCTGCTCGGCTTTCTGTTCGCCGTGGGATCCTCAACCTGCTGAGCCTATTGGCCATTGTGATTGTCGGGCTTTCTCTTTCCAGCAGTTGGTTTCAGCCGCCGCCCCAAACGCAGTTAGATTTGTTGCAAACCGATCTCGCCCTGCAGGCTTCCCGCACCCTCGATGATCCCCGCTATCAGGATCTGGCACGGGCGCTTTTGGGCCAGGATGTGTTCAAGGTGGCCCAAAATCGCTATCAGCAGACCGCCGATAACTACACCGAACGCCTGAAACGTTTGAAACGGCTGGCCCGTTTAACTCCTGCTGGCGAATCTGAGGCGGCCAGCCCAGAACTGGCCCAATCTCCAGAGGTGGATCCCGCCCTTTTGGCCTCCATGCAAGATTTGCAGACGGAGCTGGATGCACTGTGGCTGCGCCTTGGCTTGCTCTATGCCTACCAAGAAGATCTGGAGGCCGCTCAGCAGCAATGGCAGCAGATCATCGACCTGGAACGTCCCAAAGTGCTCCGCGCCGCTGGCGCGATGGAGGTGGAATCGAGTCAAAAGAGAGCAGCCCAGGTTCTACAGGGACTGTGGGGAACACCGCGGCGCATCTTGCCAGAGGCGGAGGTGCAGATTCGCAATCATCTGGATGGTTGGTTTGAGGCGGTGGCTCTGCAACAGCTTTACCGACTGCAGCAGCGCAGCGATAGCCTAAATGCCCTCAACCAACAGCAGGAAAAATTGGCCTTGGCGGCTCTATTTCGACTGGCGGTGGTGGGCGGGATCCCCGTGCTGGGGGCACTGCTGGGGTTGATGCTCTTGTTGGGCTGGCTGGGCTGGAGCCTTTGGCGCAAACGTCCGCTCCTGGGCCCTGCTTGGGAAGTGCCTTGGCCGGGGATCGGGGCGCAAGCGGTGCTGACCGGCTGGTTTTTGGGGTTTATTGCCCTCAACGCTTTGGTGCCTCGACTTTACATCATCATTCTCCGCCTGGGGGCAGAGCAGCTCAGCCCTTGGCACCAGGCGGTGGCCCTGTTTCTCACCTACAACTCCGGCGCTGTGCTGGGGGCGGGGTTGTTGTACCGTCTCTTGCACACCTACCCCGGCTGGCAGAGGGTGCTGCAGGTGCGGTTGTGGGACCCTTGGCTGCTGTGGGGCCTGTGTGGCTACTGGGTGGCCTTGCCTTTGGTGGTGCTGGCAGCGGCGCTGTCGCAGTTGCTGCTGCCGCAGGCAGGGGGTGGGAACCCTATTCTGCCTCTGCTGCTGGACAGCCATGGCTGGGGGGCGCGGTTGGTGTTTTTGGCCGTGGTGTCTGTCTGTGCCCCTGTTTTTGAGGAGGTGCTGTTCCGGGGCTTTTGGCTGCCCACCCTAAGCCGCCACCTGCCTATGGGGGCCGCCATTGTGCTCAGCGCCTTTACCTTTGCCCTTGCCCACCTCAACCTCTCTGATCTGCTGCCTCTGACCATGCTGGGGGTGGTGCTGGGGGTGGTGTACAGCCACAGCCGCAACCTGCTGGCTCCCATCCTGCTGCACAGCCTCTGGAATACGGGATCCCTGGTCACGCTGCTGGTGCTAGGGGGTGCGCGTTAAGGGGGGCTCTGCCTACTTTTTCCTGCCGAAGAGGCGGCTCCAGAACCCGCCGTTGTCCTCCTTACGGGGAGGTGGCACCACTTTCTGAGCCTGTGACGTTTGACGGCTGGCCACTCGCGTTGGCGGGACGGAGTCCTTGGGGACGGGAACGGGCTGTTGAGTGGTGACTTGCTGCATCCAACGGCGCACTTCTGCCATCAACTCGGCGTTGGCAGGTTCTAGGCGACTGGCTTGCATAAAGTCTGCTTTGGCCATGCCGGTATTCCCCTGCTTCAGGTGGGCAATGCCCCGGTGCAGGTAGTAGCGGGCCACGTTGGGCTCAGCGCTGATGGCAAAGTTCAGATACTGCACCGCATCCCGGTATTGCTTGCGCTCGATCATGTCCAAGGCTTGGATAAAGCGGGTTTCCCCAGGGCTGAGCTTGGGAGCCGGAGGTGGGGTGGGAACGGGCTGAACAGGGGGACGGCTGGGCGGAGCAACGACGGGGGAGGCTGGGATCCCACCCACAGTGGTACGGCTGGGGGAAGGGGTTGGGATCCCGGTCGCGGTAGTGGTTCTAGAGGCAGGGGCTAGGCTCCCCTGGTAGCCGGCTTTGAGCAACAAATAGGCCAGGTTCAGCTCGCTCAACTGCTCGGTTTTCTCCAGCAGGGTTTCCATGGAGCTGTATTGCTCTTTGGCCAGCTTCTCCACCCGTCTGACATACTCTTCCTGCCAATGGGGGTGCTCGGCCAAGCCCTTGACGGCTTCCCCAGAGGGCCAAAGATCCGGGGGGGGCGTCTCCAAAAGGCGTTTGATCCGCATTTTGAGCACCGTTTCATATTCCCCTCGCTCCCGCTCTTTGGTCAGCACTTCGTTGGCCGGGTTGACCAGCTTGGCAAAGAGGATGTTGGCGCGCTCTGCACCTTCGGGATCCCCCACAAACCGATCCGGGTGGAGGGCCTTGGCCGCCTGCAGGTAGCCGCGCCGGATCCCCTTGGAGTCGGCGGTAAGGGGCACGCCTAAGATGGCGAAATGGTCGGTCTCGTAGCGGGCTAGTCCTCGGTTGAGGCGGGGGACATTAGAGTTGGATCCCATAGTTGCCACTTCTCTAAAATCTGCTGCAAGGTTCCGTTTTCGATCAGGCTGGAAATCGCCCCATCCACAGCTTCCTTCAGGGAAGGATGCTGAGAGGATACTACTCCCACCAGAGGCATGGGGAACAGGGGCGGCCCCACCAGGCGCAGCCGGGATCCAGCTTGGCGCAGGTTTAGGGCGGCAACAGGCTGATCGACCAGCACAGCATCCAACTGGCCAGCCTGTAGCTGAGCAAACAAGCGCTCAGGGTTGCTGGTGGCAAAGAGACGAATGGCGTTGCCCCTCCTCTCGTTATACGCCTCCAGTAGGGCTGCCCCTGTACTATTGACTACGATGCCCACTTTGCGGCCAAATAATTGCGACAGTGTCTCGATGGCCGGTTCCTCTGGCCCGGAGGCGGGGAAGGGATCCCGTACCACCAAGCGCTGCGGGCTGAGATAGTAGGGCCGGGTGGCCAGAAACTGCTCCGGATCCAAGCCCAAAGCTTCCCGCGCCCCCCAGATCAAGTCCACCTCATCCGCTTGCAAAGCTGCCAACTGTTCGCTCCAGGCCACATAGATGGGATCCACCTGCACCTGAAGGATTTGGGCCAACGCCTCCAGGATATCCCACTCGAAGCCGGCGTAGGTTTGTCGCTCCAAGTCGGTGTAGAGATAAGCCGGCCCCAAACTGGGATCCAAGCCAACTCGAATGCGCCCCCGAGCTTGGATCTCAGTCCAACGGGAATCAGGGGGCTGTGCCTGCTCGGTGGGGGCGACTTTCCCTTGTGCCGGCTGAGGGTAACCGGGGCCAGCAGTGGCAACCCCAAGGGCCATCGCTCCCAAGAGGAGAGCCAGGCCGAACTGTGCCGCCCGGCAGCGATGTCGCTGTTTTCCGGGGAGTCCGCTAACCCATCTCCTATCTACCCTGCCCAACATAGGGTTCTTGGAATCTTCTTGATTATTCCTCGATTATTCGTCAGCTACTTCTGTCTTCAATTCAACTCAACTGGGGAGCTTTCCCGGTTCTGATAGGCTGGGCGTGGATCCCGCCGCATGGGAAAGGAGACCGGCAAAGGCTGTACTTGGGCCAATTCTTCTTGCAGAGCAGCGTGTAACCAGCCATTGCTGGCCAACAGTCGGCCACTGTAAACGTCCACCGGGCTGCCATCATAAGCGGTCACCTTGCCGCCTGCCTCCCGCACCAGAACGATCCCTGCGGCAATGTCCCAAGGGGAGAGGCCCCGCTCCCAGTAGCCATCCAACTGACCGGTGGCCACATAGGCCAAATCCAGAGCTGCAGATCCGCCCCGCCGCACTCCTTGGGTGAGATGGGTAAAGTGGCAAAACTCGGCGTAGTTGTTGTCGGGGGTTTCGCGACGATCATAGGCAAAGCCGGTCACCAGCAAGCTCCGAGACAATTCAGCCGTTGTGGAGACTCGAATGGGTTGGCGGTTGCGGGTAGCCCCCATCCCTTGGACGGCACGAAACAGATCCCCGCGAAAAACGTCACAAACAACCCCCAAAACCGGCTCCCGCCCCTGCAGCAAACCGATGGAGACGGCGGCAAAAGGGTAGCCATGGGCAAAGTTGGTGGTGCCATCCAGGGGATCGATCATCCAAGCGTAGGCGCCCTCCGGGGATCCCTGCTGGCCTGATTCCTCGGTCAAGATGACATCTTCGGGGAAGTGCCGCCTCAAGATTTTCAAGATGAGATCCTCGGAAGCGCGATCCGCCGCCGTCACCAAGTCGCCCGGACGTTTCTCCTCAATGGCAAGGGTGCCCCCCACATAACTGCGCAGCAAAGCTCCTGCCTCCAGGGCAGCTTCTGTGGCCACATCCAACCGACGCAGCAGGGCCTCCGTCACACCCTCACCTCAAGGTTAAAAACCTGCTACTCAGAATAGCCCGCCTGAGGCTGTGGCTCCCAAGGGATCCCTGAAAGCCAAAATAGGCCCGACCCAAACCCAATTTTTTGGGAAAGGGGGTATCTCCAAGACTGCCTATAGTGTATAGTACAGTACACGAAAGCTTGTGGTTTTCCGCCAGATTGCCAAGACCAGGGTTTCTTTGAAAACAGCAGGGTTTTGGGGAACCATAGAGTTCAGGGCGTCAGGTTTGGAAAGCCAAGCTGCTGTGAATGGCGTTGAGCGTTGAGGGGGGAAGGCCGTTGTCACATAGCTACGACGATTTCTTTACCTCCACCACGGCGGTTGGTGGGGGGGATCCTCTTGCTTCTAGCTACAGCTTTGATCTGCCAGCAGATCTGTTCGATCGAGTCCCTGAGCAGCCGGTATCCCATCCGGAGTTCACCCTGTCCATCTGCCATCCTGTCCGGCCCTGCAGCTACATCCTGCGGGAGAGTATCTACACGGTTGGACGGGATTCCTCCAACGCCATCCAGATCGTCAATCGGTTTGTCTCGCGTCACCACGCTTACCTGGTGCGGGTGCCCACCAAGTCCAACCGGACAGGGTTTACCTATTGCCTGATCGACGGCAACCGCAAGGGCCAGTCCAGTACCAATGGGGTGTTTGTCAACGGCACGCGGGTGGCTACTCACTACCTGAGGAGCGGAGATGTCATCTATTTCGGGCCGGAGATCCGCGCCTATTTCTTTGAGGTAGCCCGCACTCTCCCTGTGAACCCCTTTGACATCGGCCCTGGCCTTGGCGAAGAGCTTCAGCTTCCCCACGACATAGGAAGCCACCGCAACCGTTGACAGATCTAAAGCTGCATCGCTAAATTAATTAAACCGGTTAAGCAATGTGAATTGGGGCATCGCCAAGCGGTAAGGCAGCGGGTTTTGGTCCCGCCATTCGGTGGTTCGAATCCATCTGCCCCAGCTTAAAATCCAACCGAGAGCACAAAGGCGCAAGCCCTTGGGATCCCGTGCAGACCGGAGGGTGCGGCTCTGGGCATCAGCAGGGCGCGTTGCTCTGGGGAACTGAGGAATCATGGGGTCGCCTTTGCCAACGGAGGCCCTGGCTTGGCAGGACTGGCCGCGGAGAGAATGGCAACAACCAGAAACCAAGGGTGAGGGATCCGGGGTGAGCTGTTCAGGTCGATCCTTGATGGTGGTGGGAACTTCTTCCCATGTGGGCAAAACCCTTTTGGTGACAGCCCTCTGTCGCATTCTCAAGAAAGCGGGAAAAAGGGTCGCCCCCTTCAAAGCTCAGAATATGTCCCTCAACGCCTATGTCACCCCAGAGGGCAAAGAGATCGCCTACGCGCAGGCTCTGCAAGCTTGGGCTGCCGGGATTCCCCCTGCGGTGGAGATGAACCCAATCCTTCTGAAGCCCCAGGGCAACCTGACTTCCCAGATCGTCTTGAACGGAGTGGCGGTGGGCACCTACCGCGCCGGAGAGTATTACGAGCGCTGGTTTGCGCCGGCCTGGCAAGCGGTCAAAGAAGCCCTTGCTCGCCTACAACAGCAGTACGACTGGATCCTTTGCGAGGGGGCAGGTAGCCCAGCAGAGGTGAACCTCAAACATCGGGACTTGGCAAATATGCGGGTTGCCTTGCATTTGGGATCCCCCACTTGGCTGGTGGCAGACATCGACCGAGGTGGGGCGCTGGCCCATGTGGTGGGCACGCTCCAACTGCTGGAACCCGAAGAGCGGGCCTTGATCCGGGGCATTGTCTTCAACAAGTTTCGCGGCTCGCGGGAATTGTTGCAGCCTGGCCTGGACTGGCTGGAAAACTACACCGGGATCCCCGTCGTTGGTGTCTTGCCTTGGGTGGACTGGGTTCTGCCCCAAGAGGATTCGATGGGAATTGCAGCCAACCCCCTGCTTTGGGAAGATCGCCGCGACCGGGCCGGTGGCCAAGCCCTGAGGGAAGGGCGCCTGGAGATTGCTGTGGTGCGTTTGCCCCAGGTGGCCAATTTCTCGGATTTTGACCCCTTGTTGGCGGAGCCCACCGTCCATCTGCGCTGGGTTCACCCCGGCCAAAGTTTGGGATCCCCGGATGTGGTCATCCTGCCCGGCAGCAAAACCACCCTCAACGATCTGTTCGCGTTGCAAAAGACCGGCTTGGCCGAGCAACTGCGCCAATACTCCGGCCATATCGTCGGCATTTGCGGCGGACTGCAAATGTTGGGAGAAACCATCTCCGATCCCGAAGGCTGGGAGGGGATCGCCGGCACCTACTCGGGGTTGGGCTTTCTCCCTTTGACCACCGTTTTACAGCCCACCAAGGTCACCCAGCAGGTGCAGACCCAAAGCCGATGGCCTGCCCTGGCCCCTATCCAGGGGTACGAAATTCATCAGGGATCCACCCAGGCGGATCCCTCTGGCTGCCTGCCGCTGTTCGAGCAAGAGAACCTGGGCTGGCGGGATCCCACGGGTCGGATTTGGGGCAGCTATCTGCATGGCCTGTTTGACAACCACCTGTGGCGGCGACAATGGCTGAACTGGCTGCGCCGACAAAAAGGCTGGGATCCCTTGCCGGATCTGGAGGGCCACTATGCTCAGCAGCGGGAGCAATTGCTGGAGCGCCTGGCCGATCTGTGGCAGCCTCACCTGGACTTGGGCCTGTTGATGGAATAGCCCATCGGCGATGGGGGAGAGAAGTGGGGTGGGAGGCTATGTTGCGCCAGGTTACGCCAGCGCGACCGGAAATCCAGGATCCACTCAACCGGTTGCCTCGGCTACCTCTGCCTGACCCGAAGAAGTCCCTGTAGCTTGTTCGCGAAAGCGTCACGCAGCGGTAAGGGCGCGATCCAACAATTCCATCGGGTGATAGATGGGGATCCCGGCTTTGCCCTGTAGGCGCAGATGTTTCTGGATTTGTAGGCGGCAGCCGATATTGGCAGAGACAATCCCCTGAGCACCGGTGTTAAGCAAGTTCTTTACCTTCTGGGATCCCAGCTCATCCGCCACCTGGGGTTGCAACAGGTTGTAGACGCCGGAGCTACCACAGCAGAGGGCCGCATCGACGGGATCCCGCAGCTCCAGCCCCGGGATTTGCCGCAACAGGTGTCGAGGTTCCTGGCTGAGCTGCTGCCCATGCAGCATGTGACAGGCATCCTGGTAGACCAGCACCAGGGGTTCCGGCTGCAGCGGGTGTAGGGGAGCCGTTAACCCCACCTGAGCGAGAAACTCCTGAATATCCCTGACTTGAGTGGCAAATCGGGCTGCTTTCTCCTTGTAGTCGGGATCCCTGGCCAATAGGTGGCCATAGTCTTTCAGGGTATGTCCGCAGCCGGAAGCGGTGATCAGAATGGCATCTAACTCACAATTGGCAAAGGCATCGATCATCTGGCGGGCCAGGGTTTCCGCCTGCTGCAGTTGCCCTTGATGGTGGGGCAAGGCCGCACAACAGCCCTGGACAGGCGGGATCACCACCTCACAGCCGTTGTGGGTCAAGACGCGAATGCTGGCCTCATTCACCTGCGGGGCAAACAGGCGCTGCACGCAGCCCAAAATGAGTCCCACCCGAAAACGGCGTTCTCCCACCGCCGGGATCCGCTCAGGGTAACGCTTGGGCAGCAGTTGCTCCACCTCCAGGGGGGGCATCAGGGATTCCATGGCCGCCAAACGCGGGGAGACCTTTTCCAGACCCTTTCGGATCCAAGCGCCGATCCCCATTTTTTGGTACAGCCAGAGAGGCCACAGCAGCGGTTGCAGCCGCTCCGGGTAAGGAAACACCGAGAAGATGAACTGGCGGTAAAGCCGATCCCAAAAACTGCGGGAGTAGTTGCGCTCAATCTGCGGGCGGGTGGCGGCAATTAAGCGGTCATATTGCACCCCCGATGGACAGGCCGTAACACAGGCCAAACAGCCCAAACAACTGTCGAAGTGGGAAACCGTAGCCGCAGAAAGGGCGATCTGCCCCTGGTTGAGGGCATCCATCTGATAGATCCGCCCCCGCGGCGAGTCCGTCTCTTTGCCGATTACACGGTAGCTGGGGCAGGTGGTCAGGCAAAACCCGCAATGCACGCAGGCATCGATCAGCTTGGGATCCGGGGGATCCACGCCGTCAAAACTTGGCCCTTTGGATACGTTCATCGGCCTCTAGCTCTCAGCACAAAAGCCTGCTGTACAGACTCAATCTTGCCTTTTGGCTTGTTTTGGGGTTTTGGAGGTGCCCCCGTTTCCTGCATCTTAATCCGGGAACAAAGCGGCTGAGGCGTTCTATCCAGATCCAGACGCTCCTTTCGTCCGTACTACCCTGAAGAAGGGACTCCCCGGACGGATTCCCTCTCAATCGATCCCTCGTTAACCCTCTTCGAGTTGTCTGTGCTCTGCACAGCACGGAGTGCTATGAAAGTGCAACACCTCTTCACCTCAGCTCTTGTGGGCGCAGCCCTCTCCAGTTTGAGCCTGCCCACCGCCGCTCTGGCCCAAGCCAACCTGCGGGAACTCCCTCCAGACCTGGCAGAACAGCTAACCACAGAGCAAATTTTGCAAGCCTGCGCCAACAACCAAGCAGATACTTTGCCCAGCCCTTTCCCGGATGTGGTGCCAAGCGATTGGGCCTACAAGGCAGTGCTTACCCTCTACTACTGTGGAGCCTACCGAGGGGCCATTCCACCGGAGCAATTCCGGCGCTACTTGGAGCAACAACGGGGATCCCAAACTTAGGTGGGCCTGCACCTCAAGCCGGATACATCTCCTGGATGAGGTGGGCATAGCGCTCAGCCACCGGGTTGCGCTTGATCTTCAGGGTCTGGGTCATAAGGCCGTTTTCCACGCTCAGCGGCTCCGGCAAGAAGCGAAAGTCGCTGACCTGCTCGTCGGGCCGGTAGCCAGGGCGTTCTTGGATGCGGCGGCGCACCTCCTGCAAAATCAAGGTGCGGGTCTGGGGCTGGGCCAGCAGCTCGGCATCCTCAGCCGGGATCCCTTGCTCGGCAGCCCAGGCTTTGAGGGCATCGAGGTTGGGGTAGATGAGGGCAGCCAATTTCTTTTGGTCTTGCCCGACGATCACGATCTGACTGATGTAAGGAGACTGCAGACAAGCATCTTCCAGCGGCTGGGGCTCGATGTTCTCCCCATTGAGTAGGACAATGACATCCTTGGCTCTGCCGGTGATCACCAGTTGCCCGTCGGGGGTGAGCCAGCCCAGATCCCCGGTTTCAAACCAGCCGTCGGAGCTGAGCACCTTGGCAGTGGCTTCTGGGTTGTTGTAGTAGCCCATCATCACCTGCGGGCCACGGGCCAGGATCAACCCTTTTTCTTGTGGCGGCAGCGGCTGTCGAGTTTCAGGATCCACAATGCGAAACTCCGTCCCCGGCAGAGGGGGGCCAGCCGTACCGCGCACATTGTTGTCTGGACGCCGCGCGCACAACACCGGCGAAGTTTCGGTGAGGCCGTAGCCATTCAAGATGGAAATGCCCACCACCTCGTAGAACAGATCCAAGTAGGCAGGCAGGGATCCACCGCCGCTGATGGCATGTTGAAAATTGGGGCCCAACGCCCGTCGTACCTTGCGGTAGATCAGCACATCGGCCAATCGGTGCAGGGGCCAGAGCAGCCAATGTTGCAGGCGAGCCTGCAGGCGCACCCAGGGGCTGACTCCGTAATGCAAAATCGACTGGTTGCGGGCTATCCGTCCAGAGAGCACATACCTCTCACTCACGGCCATCAGAGCGCGGATCAGCCGCTGCATCAGGGGGCTTTTCTCTTTGAATTGCCGTTGGATCCCTTCATAAACGGTTTCCCAAATCCGCGGCACTGCCACCAGAAAATGGGGGTGCTCCTGTTGGAAATCTTGTTTGATAAAGCGAGGGCTGGTATAGACCAGCATGCAGGCACGGCTGAGGAGAAAATACTCGCAAGCCCGCTCATAAGAGTGCCAAGTGGGCAGAATGGTCAACACCTTATTCCCCGGTTGTGGCTGTACGACCACGCCCAAGTTCTCCACCTGGTGCATCAGGTTGCCGTGGCTGAGCATCACCCCCTTGGGCCGACCGGAGGTGCCGGAGGTGTAGATGATGGTGGCCAGTTGGGATCGCTCCAGCTTTGGGGGTTGGTAGGTGTGTTCCCGACCCTTTTGCAGCCATTGGGAAAAGTTCAGCACCCCTGCTTCCTGCTCATCGGAAAGCAACAGCAGCCGTTCCAGGCCCAGCTCCTGCACATCCGGCCGGATCCGCCTCAGGGTCTTCAGATCCTGAGCAATCAGGGCCGTGCTACCGGAGTGGCGCAAGATGTAGCCCAGCTCACTGGGATCCGCCACAGCGCTGCGGGGCACATTCACAGCTCCCGTGAACATCGTGGCCAGATCGGCCATCAGCCAGCGGGGGGAGTTATCGGCAAAAATGGCCACCCGATCCCCCGGGCAAATGCCCAAAGCCTGCAGGCCAGCCGCCAGGGTTTGAATGCGGCGAAACAGCTCTCCATAAGACATCTCGAAAACTGGCTGCGCGTGGGGATCCCGTAGGGCAACCTGACCGGCAAACTCTTCGGCCAGCACTTGCCAAACGTTCAGCAGCGTCGTCTCAGGGGCAGTGGGAGTAGCAGAAGCGGCAGCAGTTGCCATAGATCTGTACCGTAAATTACGTTTACAGTCTATTAAACCCAGCCTCTCTCCCCAGGTGTCGCTAGGACAGTTCCCAGCCTGTCACCCCATTCACCATCTTCCCCTTGCGGGGAAAGAGTAGGGATCAACACTATAAAATCTTGCGCTGGCAGAACCAGGGTGGTGATTGCTCGCCCCGGCAGATTGCGCACAAAACTTTACAATTTTGATCAAACCGGATCCCATATCTCCCATGGGGATCCCGGCTGTAAGCTTCATGTAAACTACCCGACACCGACC
Organism: Synechococcus sp. W55.2; assembly: GCF_047461635.1. Lineage (NCBI taxonomy): Bacteria > Bacillati > Cyanobacteriota > Cyanophyceae > Synechococcales > Synechococcaceae > Synechococcus > Synechococcus sp. W55.2. The sequence continues at coordinate 12,386 of NZ_JANSHM010000073.1, forward strand.
GCTAGGCGGTACGAAGCGGGCTTTTAGTAGCCCTGCAGTTAGCAAGCCAACCGCGAGCCTCTGGGGTGGTTTACTGCACCCCCAATCGACCGTTACCAGTGCCCTAAACAGCTGTTTCTGGTGTCCGCAGTACCATTATAGCATTCCTCCCGACACTGACCCTACGGGTACCGTACGGGGCTCCTGCGATTTCTAGCTGAGCAGCTCATCGTTTCTGGAGGTTGTGTATCGGTGATCAACCCATTCTCATCCTTCCGGTGGAGACATTCTTCTCGCTCTCCAGCTGGGATCCCAGAAGTTGAACCTCAGCCCCCAGACGCTTCCGATCCTTTTGCTTCCCAACGGGAGCAGATGGTCAAGAAACAGCTCATCAAACGAGGGATCCGAGATCCACGGGTACTGGAAGCCATGGGAAAAGTGCCGCGTCACCTTTTTGTCCCCTCTGATCTGCGGGATCGGGCCTACAGGGATTGCCCTCTGCCCATCGGCTATGGCCAGACCATTTCTCAGCCCTATATTGTTGCTTTTATGACAGAAGCTGCTCGCCTCACGCCTGAATCGGTGGTGTTGGAAATTGGCACCGGCTCCGGCTATCAGGCGGCTGTTTTGGCAGAGCTGGCCCGGCAAGTGTATAGCCTGGAGCGTCTGTCCCCATTGGCTGCTCAAGCTCAACAAACCCTCGCTGCCCTGGGCTATCGCAACGTGGAAGTGCGTCAGGGGGATGGCTACCAAGGTTGGCCAGAGCATGCTCCCTACGATGCCATTCTGGTGACGGCAGCGCCCCCAACTGTGCCCATGGTGCTGCTGGATCAACTGGCGGTGGGGGGCACCTTGGTGGTGCCGGTGGGAGAAAGCCCTTCGGACTCCGGTGCCCAGGGATCCCAGTCCTTGCTGATCCTCTGCAAAACAGCCCAAGGATGGGTTCAAAAAGGGGCTTTTCCGGTGCAGTTTGTGCCCATGGTCTAGGGTTTTGCCCCCTCTACTCCTGCCAAAAGGTGGGCGCGAATTTGCAAAGCCAATTGGGGACGGTCGGTAATCAACCCTTGAACAACGGGATTTTGTCCTACTGAGCCGGCAAATGGCTGCAAACACAACTTCATCACTTCAGGATCGTTCACCGTCCAAACGTACAGAGGGATCCCGGCCTGTTCAGCTTCAGCCAAGAACTGCAAGTTCACCCAACTGTAGTGGGGGGCCAGAAAATCCGCTCCCAACTCCCGGCAACGGGTAAGTAAAGATCCCTTGGCTTGCTCCTCAGCCTTTGCCTCGATCAACAGGCCAACCTTGGGTTGCGGGGACAAAAGCGTTTTAACCCGCTGCACCACCTGAGGCAAAAAAGAGGTGATCACAAATTCTTCGGGGGTCAAAATATCGCTAACGAGGGCAAGGACTTGTTCCTCATAGCCTGCTTCTTTGAGTTCGATATCGAGGGTGATTTTGCCCTTGATATGTGACAGGGTCTCTTCAAGAGTGGGAATCGTGGGTTTGCGGGCCCGAATCTCGGCCCAAGTTAATGCGGCCAAAGGCTGTCCATCCAAATCGGCATCGTGAACAACCAGTGGGATCCCATCTCGGCTACAGCGCACATCCAGCTCAATTTGCTCGGCCCCCACCTCAATAGCGGCAGCAAAAGCGGCCAACGTGTTTTCCTCGGCGTGGGTGTGCTCCCCACGGTGGGCGACGATCTGGGTGTAGGGGAGCATGTCAGCACCTGTAAACTACCCGACACCAACCGCTAGGCGGTACGGAGCGGGCTTTTAGTAGCCCTGCAGTTAGCAAGCCAACCACGA
>NZ_JANSHM010000074.1:0-14081 GCF_047461635.1 Synechococcus sp. W55.2
TGGCCTGTGGATCGAACCGCACGGGCGGTCGGAAGCAGGAACCCGCCGAGACGACTGCGCAAGGAGCCATCCATGCGCAGCGTGGTAGGAATCTCCGGCCTAAAGGCCGGGGAGGATGTCAAGGTATTCTGTAGAGTACGCCAAGGCTGGCTCTTGCTACGGCCCCTAGATGTTGCCTTGTGTAACAGCAAGGGCATAATCTTTTGTCCTGCCTAGAGGTCTGCTGTACAACGAAGAGCGAGATACAGCTTTTCTCGACGTTGTGGGAGGTCTGTGGAGTTATCTGTGGAGTTAATAGAATCCCGGCCCCCTACACGTCTGTACTGGCTTCGGGAGGCGTCGTCGGAAAAAGCTGTGAACCCCATTGCTAGCAACAGCCGGTTAGTTCCACTTTTGGGAATCGTCATGGAAAGTCGTGGTTACAAAAAGTCCTCACAGAAGAGCTTTGAGTTGATGCGGCATTTCGCAGAAACCTACGCCAAACGCTCCGAGACCTTTTTCTGCTCGGATCCATCAATTACGACGGCGGTGATCGAAGGCTTGGCTCTGCACAAAGAGCAATTGGGCGCCCCGCTGTGTCCCTGTCGTTTTTATGAAGACAAAGAGGCAGAAGCAAAAGCAGGCTATTGGAATTGCCCCTGTGTACCCATGCGGGAGCGAAAGGAATGTCACTGTATGCTGTTCTTAACGCCGGATAACCCCTTTGCCGGCAAGAGCCAAACCCTAGAGGAGGTGCCCCTGGAATACCAAACTACCAAATGACAGCGCCCGGCAGGGACAAAGGCAGGCTTTGGAAGGGTGACAGGGCTCGGTATAATCGAAAAGCCGTTGGGCAATGGTTATTTGCACGAGGAGGAAACGCTTTTATGACTCCCTCACTTGCTAACTTCCTCTGGAGCTTGGTGGCTGGTGCAGTTGTGCTGGGGGCTCTCTTTGGCGCCATCATCTTTGTCAGCCAAAGGGATAAAGTGCGTCGTCGCTGAGATCCCCGCTCGTTGGCACTTGCCCGCCAATGCTTCCCTTTTCCCTGTACTGCTATCGCTGGGTGGGGAGAGACTGGGGTGGCAAGATGTGGCTGCGGTACGCAATCGCTGGAGGGCTTCGCCCCTGTTGTCGGGGATCCAGCTGGGTTGGGTGACCAACAGATTGAGATCTAAGGTGCTTGAAGCCGTTGTTGCAAACGATCACACCTTATGATCGAAGACTATCCAGCGATACCCCAGGGATCCCTTGCCAGCGTTGACCCACCCCTTGTATTACTGGCGGCAAAAAAACCGCTACTACCACGAGGATCTGGAGCGGCTGCATCGCTTTTTTGTCCCTGCCGGTTTGCGCATCTTGGAGATTGGTTCCGGCACGGGATCCCTGCTCAATGCCTTGCAGCCCAGCTTCGGGGTGGGGATCGACCGGGATGCGGACATTGTTGCCCAAGCTCAGGCAGAGTTTCCCCATCTCCATTTCCGGGTGCAAGATGCCCACACGCTGGACAAAGAGGATCCCGTTTTGGCGGAGCCTTTTGATGTGATCTTGCTCGTCAATACCCTGGGCTACCTGGCCGACATCCAGCAGGTTCTCCAGCAGTTGCGCCGCTTCTGTACCCCACGCACCCGCCTGATCCTCTCCCACCACAACCCACTTTGGGAGCCGATTCTGAGCCTGGCAACCGCTCTGAAGCAACGGATGCCTCTGCCGGCAGCCAACTGGTTATCGGCAGCCGATGTGGCCAACCTGCTGCACTTGGCAGGATACGAGGTCATTCAGCAGGGCAAGCGGCTGTTGTTGCCGCGGCGGATCCCGTTCCTTTCGACTGTGATCAACCGGGTGATTGCCCCATTGCCCGGGATCAACGCCCTCTGCCTGACAGAGTACACGATCGCTCGCCTGCAGCCCGACCCGGCTTGGGATCCCCCCCCTGAGCAGCAGCCTTCCTGCACCGTGGTGATTCCGGCTCGGAATGAAGCGGGCAACATCCGCCGCTGCGTGGAACATTTGCCCGAGATGGGATCCCGCACCGAGATCATTTTTGTGGAGGGGCATTCCAGCGACGGGACTTGGGCCGAGATCCAGCGGGTACAGGCGGAATACCAAGGGATCCGCAATATCCGGGCTCTACGGCAGGAGGGCAAGGGCAAGGGGGATGCGGTGCGCAAGGGGCTAGCCGCCGCTACAGGGGATGTGTTGATCATCCTCGATGCCGATTTGACCGTACAGGCAGAGGACCTGCCCAAGTTTTTCCGGGCTGTGGCTTCCGGGCGATGTGATTTTGCCAATGGTTGTCGCCTTATCTATCCCCTGAAACCAGAGGCAATGCCTCGGCTAAACCAATGGGCCAATCGTTTTTTTGCCGCTCTCCTCTCCTACATTCTCGGCATCCGCATCAAAGATTCCCTCTGTGGCACCAAGGCCCTGTGGCGGGAGGATTACCAGCAGATTGCCAAGCTGTGCCAAGAGTGGGGGGATTTCGACCCGTTTGGAGATTTTGACCTGTTGCTGGGATCCGCCAAGCGCACCCTGAAGATCCTGGATATCCCCGTGCGCTATTTCCCCAGAACCTATGGTCGCTCCAACATTCACCATGTGCGAGAGGGGCTGCGGCTGCTGCAGATCTGTGGCTTTGCCCTCAAGCGCTTTAAGGGATACTGAAGTTTGCTCTGACCCAAAGGTGCCGGTCTGTACTTCTGTCGAGGCAGGGCCAGTCTCTGCAAGTACTTCTCCACCGTTGGGATTCCCGCCTAGGCACCCAGGACTCGTTACAATAATTAGTCAATCGGATCACTGTAATGTGTGGATCGGCCCCCATGGGGAGTGCCACGGGAACGAGCAATGGGAGAATCCGTATTGAGCAGGCTGGGCCAATGGATCTCAAATACCCCCCTGCGCTCCCTTGACCAAGCTTATGAGGCTGCCCTGCGCATTAAAGCCATCGAGGATCAATACTTCCAGGGAGGGTCCATTGGCAGCAACGGGCAACATGGCCAGAATGTCAGCCGCTACTTTCAGATTCAACTGCGCCGGCAGCTGCGCCAGATCGATCTGCGTTTGGCAGAGTTCAGAGCCAGCAGCGCCTTTTCTCGCCTGCCGGATCCCGAGCAAAATGGCAGCGGCCCTACTTCTGCCCAAGATAAAGCTCAACAACTCCATGCCGCTGAGGCCAATGTTTCTGAAAGCAGCAGCGAAAACTCCGAGAATGGTTGCCAAAGACGAGATCTTTCCATTTTGGAGAAACTGCAGTTTATCGATCAGGTGACTTCTCGATACAAACGCCCGACCAGAAAATCCCAGCCCATCTCTGCTTCAATTTCCACTTCACCTGAGCCTCTCGAACGGCCAGAACAACCTACCTCAACCCAACCCAGTTCTCCTGATGTCTCTGTCAAGGCAGGCTCCGGCAATGGCGCTGCCCCGGTCGCTTCCAAAGCTGCGATTCTGCCCCGTTCTATTCTGCGCACAGCCAGCCAAATCCGCCGTGAGCTGAGTTCCCAGGCCGAAGAGGAACTGATCCAAGAGTATCGCGAGGCTCGCACTCGCACACTGGTATCGATTCGTTTTCTGTTGTTGTTGGCCATTTTGCCTCTGCTCACCCAGATCCTCTCGAAAAACTTTCTGTTTGGGCCATTGGTGGATCACTTCCAACAACGGGAGCCTGCCATTGTGGCTCTAAGCCACGAATTCCAAGAAAAAGCCCTGTCAGAGTTCGAGTTTTTCAAGGAAAGAATAGAATTTGAGCGAGCTTTGCACCATCAACCCCCAGAGTGGGATCTGGAATCAGAAGAGCAACTGTCCATGAAGGCAGAGGAACTGCTGAAAAAATATAGCCGTAGGAACTCGGAAGGATTGAAGAATATCCTTGCTGATTTGCTTTCGCTGCTGGTGTTTGGCTGGCTTATCTTTACTGGGCGTGAGGAAATCGAAGTCCTCAAGTCTTTTTTGGATCGTCTGATCTACGGCCTCAGCGATAGTGCCAAGGCTTTCATTATCATTCTTTTTACCGATGTGTTTGTCGGTTATCACTCTCCCCACGGTTGGGAGGTGCTGCTGGGTAATTTGGCTGCCCATTTGGGGGTACCGGAGAACCGCGATTTTATCTACGGCTTTATTGCTACTTTTCCGGTTTTCCTAGATACGCTTTTTAAGTATTGGATCTTTCGCTATCTAAACCGTGTATCGCCGTCTTCAGTAGCCACCTATCGGGCTATGAACGATTAAGGGTTCGCAGTTGCATTTCAAACTGGGTTGAGACGCTTCCCAAGCGCTCCTTGCCGCTGCCGTAACCATCCACAACCTCTCTCAGAGGAAGAAAGAAGTTGGGGATCGACCTGACGAATCGTTTGATTGCCATTTGAAGCAACCGTAATTCGAGTTTCCTGAGTTAGCTGGGCGGGCGCAAGGATTGTCGATGGCAGAACCCGCAGACAAACCAACGCTCCAATTCGGCGGCAGGGGTAGGACAGCGGCAGGCGGGGCAGGGGAACAGGTTTTGCTGGGTTTGTTGTTGTTTCACCACCCTGGCCCAGCGCTCGAAAGCCACTTTCGGGTCGGAGGCGGGCTGTTTCGAATTGGGGCCGCGACAGGATCCAGAGCGTTGCTCATTTGGGGGTGCCTGGCGGGGGGTGGCATAAAACTTGCTGGTCAACTCTGCATCAGGGTGGGGGGTGGCTTGGCTGGATCCCTTGTGCCAGGCACCAGAGCTGAAGCGGATATCGCTGAGGGGAGATTGTAGCCGGCTGTTGAGTTTCCTGAGAATGATCTGGCGTTGCAAGGTTAAGTTTTGTGCCCAGGCCGGGGTAGAGGTGGCCACCTGCAGCACCTGTCGGCGCAGGCTGAGAGGATAGGTTTGGGCGGCTACGGCCTCTCCGACGAGTTCGGGCCAGAGCTGCCGCAGGGTTTGCATTTGCTTCAGTTCAGCCCAACGGGGATGGCTGCCAAAGCTTCCCAGTACCTCATCTAACCGCTGCAACATGGTGTCGATAGGGTGTCAATGGCAGGCAATAGCTTAGGAAACACCATTTTGGTCTTCCGGCGATTGAGCCGCTTCTTTGAGGGCAGAGTGAATGGAGTCGGTATCGGGCAAAGAAGGGGATCCGCCATTTTGACTGAGGGGGGCAAATCCCTCTAGGCTGCGGATATGAATATCTTGTTGCGGGAAGGGGATGCGGATCCCACGTCGCCGAAACTCAGCCTCGATCAGGAAGTTTAGCTCGCTGATCAAGACAAACTGATCTTGAGGACGGTTGATCCACACCAGCAGCTCAAAGTTAAGTGCAGAAGGGCCAAAGGACTTGAGCCAGACTTGGGGGGCAGGGCTGCTCAACACCCGAGCATTTTCTTTGGCTGCGCTGAGCAGAGCTTCGGTGACCAGGGCCGTATCGGAGCCGTAGGCCACGCCGACCGGAATGTGGATGCGACAGCGGGGATCCCGGTAGCTCCAGTTCACCACCTTCGATTCGGTAAAGCGGGAGTTGGGCACAATCACAAAAATGCGATCCAGGGTGCGCAAGACGGTGGCTCGTGGGCCAATGCGCTCCACTGTGCCGAGCAGGTTGTCCACTTCCACCAGATCCCCGATTTGGATGGGGCGCTCCAGCAAAATGGCAATGTAGCTGATGTAGTTGTTGGAGAGGTTTTGCAAACCAAAGCCGATCCCCAAACCCACCGCCCCGGCAATAACCGCCAAGGAGCCCAGATTAAGGCCGCTGAAGGGCAAGACCAGAAGGATGCCGAACAGGGTCAGGATGTACTTGAAGATGGCCGCCGAAGACTCTTGGGTGCCCAGATCCAGCCCCAGGCGTGCCAAAAAGCGCTGCTTGAAGCCAACACTGACGTAGTGGGCGCCGGTGAAAACCAAGATGGAGAGGACGAGGAAGACCAGCAAGCTGGCAATCGAAACGCTGGAGTTGGGCAGAGGCTGGGTGAGAACGCCCAGAGCCGTGGCGACCACACGACCCAGGCCCAGGTAAAAGGAGCGCTGAAACGGTCGTAGGGCAGGGATGAAGCTGATACCGCGATCCAGCGAGATGCCGGCGATGAGGATCACCCCCACGCCCCGCAGCAGCATCCCACCCACATCGATCCAGGTGCCCCAGGTCTCTCCGGCCTTAAGCTCCAACCAGCGTTGCAGACGGGTTAAGCTGCGGTCGAACAGCCGCCAGAGAAAGAACCCCACCACCAGGGTGGCGATCCCTGCCAGGAGGGTCAGAACCAGCACGCGCGGATCCTGGGCCCGTTGCAGAGCCAGCAGGTCTTCGCGGTAATTGGCAATCGCTTGCTCCAACCGCCGCGCCCAACTGTTAGCCACCAGACGCACGTCATTCAGGTTCACCTGACCCGGTGCCACCCTGCGCTCTGCGGCTGCATCGGCATAGGTGACGGTGAACAAATACCGTTGTGTGCGCTCAAAGCGGCCTCTTTCCCCCAGGCGTAAGATGTATTGCCCATTGGCATCCTGGGCCACCCGTACCTCTGGCTCCGGCAACTGGCCTTCTTCCAGAAAGCGCTCGATGATCGCCCGAACGTTGTCGGCCCGCACATCGCTGGGGTACTCTGCCGTCTGCAGGCGAAACACCGGGATGTTCCCCACCAACACCTCTGTGCCCTCTTGGCCGGTCAAAGGGATCCCGACTGGGCTGGGAGCCGGAGCAGGGGATCCCTCAGGAGTTGGCGCTTCAGCCGGTGTGGGTCGGGGATCGGCCAGGAAAAAGTTGGGATCCCGAAATTCAAGGGCTTGAGCCAAGGGGATCCCTGAGGAGGCAGAGGCGACGGCAGGGGTGAGCCAGAGACCTATCCCCACCGTCAGCCCAACCCAAAGAGCTGCTCGCTTAAGTGGGACGGAGTCCTGCATGGCCGGTTTGGTACGAACGCCTATCGATCAATTGGGGATCCCTGGTGCTGCCCCGCAAGCTCATGGTGGCACAAGCCGACCTCAATTTTGGCCGATCTGAGCAAGGATTTTAGGTGCCCTGAGAATGGCCCAGAAGGCGTTGACGCAGCTTTTTGATTCTATCTCGCAGCTCGGCGGCTTCCTCAAATTCTAGGTTTTTGGCGGCCTCTTTCATCTTCAGTTCCAGTTGGCCGATCAGCTCTGGAATCTCGGAGAGAGGGATCTCTTGCGCAGCTTGAAAGGCTTTTTCCAGATCTGGGTTGCTGAGTTTGCGGGAGATGGCCAAAAAAGACAAGATGGCATTGCTGTTTTTCTTGACAATGGGCTTGGGCGCGATGTTGTGTTGGCGGTTGTATTGCAATTGAATCTCGCGGCGACGCTGGGTCTCGGCAATGGCTCGGGCCATGCTGCTGGTCATGGTGTCGGCGTACATCACCACCATACCGCGGACATTTCGTGCTGCCCTCCCAATCATCTGAATCAGGGAGCGCTCTGCTCGCAAAAACCCTTCTTTGTCGGCATCCAAAATGGCCACCAAGGAGACTTCCGGCAGGTCTAACCCTTCCCGCAGCAAGTTAACTCCTACCAACACGTCAAAGGCCCCTTCTCGAAAGTCTTGTAGGATTTCAATTCGCTCAATCGAGGTGATCTCGGAATGCAAATAGCGAACTCGGATCCCTCGCTCCTGGAGATATTCCGTGAGGTCCTCTGCCATCCGTTTGGTGAGGGTGGTCACGATCACCCGTTCGGCAGGCCCCTGCTGAGAGCGCTCCAATCGCAAATAAATTTCTCCCAGCAAATCGTCCACTTGCCCAGCCGTAGGGCGCACATGCACCTCGGGATCCACCACCCCAGTGGGCCGAATCACCTGTTCGATAACCCGACCGCTGCCCTGCACATAAAACTTCAAGGTCTTGCCATCTTCCACCCGGGTTTCAAATTGGGCCTCGCTCTGCTCTAGTTCCCAGTTGCCGGGGGTAGCCGAAACAAAGATGCACTGATGAACTTTGGCCCAAAACTCTTCGGCTTTGAGGGGGCGATTGTCGAGGGCGCTGGGCAGGCGAAAACCATGATCTACCAGCACCTGCTTGCGGGCACGGTCGCCATTGTACATGCCGCGAATTTGGGGCACAGTGACGTGGGACTCATCCACCACCAACAGCCAATCGTCGGCCTTGAAATAATCCACCAAGCAGGCGGGGGGCTCTCCTGCTTTGCGCCCTGTTAAATGTCTGGAGTAGTTTTCGATCCCGTTGCAATAGCCCACCTCTCGCAGCATTTCTAGGTCGTAGCGGGTGCGCTGCTCTAGGCGTTGGGCTTCCAGGAGCTTGCCTTCTTTGCGAAAGAAGGCCAGTTGCTCTTCCAGTTCTTGCTCGATATTGAGGATCGCCCGCTCCAATTGTGCTTCCGGCGTTACAAAGTGCCGAGCAGGATAAACTCTGAGGGCGCTGAGGCTGTTCAAAATCTCACCTGTAACCGGATCAATTAAGCGAATGGCCTCGATCTCATCGCCAAAAAATTCGATGCGAATGACCCGATCCTCATAGGCCGGCACAATTTCCAGCACATCCCCTTTGAGGCGAAATCGCCCCCGCACCAGCTCCAGGTCATTGCGCTCGTACTGGATGCTGGCCAGATCCCGCAGGACATCCCGTTGGTTAATCTCCTGGCCGACTTTGAAGGGGATGGAAGCCTTCAGGTACTCCTCTGGCATGCCCAGACCATAGATGCAGCTCACCGAGGCCACCACAATCACATCTCGCCGTTCAAACAAAGAGCGGGTAGCCGAGTGGCGCAACATATCGATTTCATCGTTGATGGAAGAAGATTTGGCAATGTATGTATCGGTGCTGGGAACATAGGCTTCCGGTTGATAGTAGTCGTAATAGCTGATGAAGTATTCAACGGCATTGTGAGGAAAAAGCTCCCGCAGCTCATTGCACAGTTGTGCTGCCAAAGTCTTATTGTGGGCCATCACTAAGGTGGGCCTGCCCACCTGCTGAATGGTATGGGCGATGGTAAACGTTTTGCCGGTTCCGGTTGCTCCCAGCAAGGTTTGAAAACGATGGCCTTCTGAAATCGACTTCACCAAGCCGGCAATTGCCTTAGGTTGATCTCCGGTGGGTTGATAGGGAGAAACCAGTTGAAACTCTGACATGGGTTTGACTTTCGGATGGGCCTAGATAGCTGCCGAGCTGGTCAAGGCAGGGCTGATCTGCACGTTGGTTTGGAATGGTGGTGCGGATCGCAAAGGCTTGTGGGGTGCCTCTAAACTTGGCCGCCTGCTCAGCAGTGGGCTCCAGCTTGCGCACCAGGATGAGCCTCTGTTCCATGGTAAGGTTTTATCATGCATGACTGAGGGCAGCTCTTCTTCCTGGGCCTGTTCATGCCAGTGATGTGAAGCATTAGGGCCTGGGTACACGCGCTACGTCTCTCTCGGTGAAGAGATGAGATATGGGACGACGGCAACTCTTGCGCGGGATCCTGATTGGGCTTGGTCTTCTGGCCGCCATGGTGGTGTGGGTTGTCGTATGGCTGCTCACCCGCAGTCCGGTGGCTTTGTTGCTGGCCCACCCGGAGCTGCCACCCATTGTGGGCTTTGCCCCCAGCTCTGCGCAAGCGCTGCTGGTGTTGGCCGTTCCCCTGGACGAGGTGCAAGCGTTTTGGCAAGCGGCAACCCCTGCCCCTCAGCGACGCGCTACCCGTCAGCAATGGCGAAAGTTTTTCTCCCCTGAAGGCCCAGGCTGGCTGGGATCCATGCTGGCCGGGGGATCCCTTGATTTCGAGCGGGAGGTGCGGCCCTGGCTGGGGAGGAGCACCCTCTTGGCCAGTTTGCCGGAGTGGGGCACCTTGGTTGCCCTAGAAACGCGGGATGCGGCGCTCTCTCAATTTGAGCTGAACCTGTTGTGGGAACGGCAGAGCTTGGCCGGGAGGCCGGTGCAGGTGGACACTTACAAGGGCATTCAGGTGGTGTCCAGCCCGATTCCGGGCCTGCAGGGTTTCTCGGCAGCCGTTTTCGGCGAGCAATACGTGTTGCTGGCGGAGCAGCCTGCTGCCATTCGCGCCGCCATCGATGCTTGGCAATTGCCGCAGTTGTCTCTGGTGGCTCAGCCTCTGTTTCAGCAGGTCATCCAGCCGCTGCGGGAGGCACATGTGGGTTGGGCCTTCTGGCAAAATCCAGAGGCGGTTTCTCCAGACGGGCTGACGTTGCAGGCGGTAGGGCTGGGGTTGGGGGTGAACTTCCAAGGCTTGGTGGCCGAAAGTGCTGCCCTCTGGCATGCGCCCGCTGGCTTCTCCTTGCCGGCGGCAGAAGCCTTTCGCCCGCAGATCCTTCAACATCTGCCGGATAAAACCTTGGCGCTGATTTCCGGAGAGAATCTGGTCTCAGTTTGGCAGAGCCTGGGGCAGATCCAGCCCCTAAATTCCCTGGGGTTGCGGGTGGATCCCGGCCAGTGGCTGCAGCGCTTGCAATCTCAGGTGGCGCTGGACTGGCAGCGTCTGTTGCCGGAACGGGGAGAGTTTGCCTTTGCCCTTTTGCCCGGCGACGGGGATCCAGCCTGGCTGTGGGTCGGTAAGCTGCCGGATGAGTCGGTCGCGACAGCGGGACGGAGTCCTTATTTCGACTTGGATGAGCGGGCACGCGCCCAAGGCTGGCAGGTAATCTCTCTGGCAACGAAGCGTGGCACCGCCACCGCCTGGGCCAAACCAACCATTCCCGCAGGGGGGCAGTCAGAACCCCAGCCGGTGGCGACAGCGGGACGGAGTCCTTACCGCTCTATCCATCGACCGGAGATCCCTGTGTTGGCAGGCGAGCCGCTGGAAGTCAGTGGGAAAGGAGGATCCGCGTCATTGCAGGCGGCAGAGGCTCTCCCCCAAACGCTGCCAGGGATCCCGCTGCCGGCACAGGTGTATCATGCCGATCGCAAAGGCTATTCCTACCTGGCCTCTTCTTTGGGGGCTCTGGAGACGGCCCTCGCGGATCCCCCCTTGAGTGCAAATCGCGCCTGGCGCAAGTTGGTGGCTTCCCTGCCCCACCGCAATTTGGGCTATGGCTATGGATCCCTGGGGTTGCTCTTGGAAAGCGAGCTGCCCGACCCGGTCGCGTCAGCGGCGCGGAGCGCTATGGGATCCCGCTGGTCATCCACGCGCTTTGCCTTCGCCACCACAGCCCTAGCGGTTTCTGAAGCTCCCTACCCCGATCGGGGCTGCCAGATTACCCAAATGGGCAAGCTGTTTTGGGAGTGGCATTGAGGGTCAGACTATCCAGGGATCCCGGCAGTTGGCGTGGATGTATTTGGCCAGGTAGACCTGGTTGCCTGTTTCATTCCACTCCACAAAGTCGAAGATTTGGGTGAGCAGCAGCATTCCTCGGCCCGACTCTTCGGTTTCCAAGATGTTATGTTGGCATCGGTGGAGCTTCTCTTGGGGACAAAAGCCGGGCCCTTGATCTCGCACCAGCCATTGGTAAAAGGGTTCGGAGCTGGCGTACTCGATGATCACCTTCTTGTTGGGGTCGAGGCCGTTGCCGTGGCGGACGGCATTGATGATTGCTTCCTGTAGGCCCAAACGTATTTCCGCTCTCCAGGCAGGAGGGACTTTTGAGATCAAGAGATCGAGGACAGGCTGAGTGTAGAGGGTGGAGGGAAAGCTGATAACGCTCCAGGAGCAGTGGGCGGGTTTGAGGGAAAGGGCAATCACGGAGGCAGTCTTCCCTGGGGCACGGCACTCTGACCCCATTCTAGCAATCCCATCGGGGTCAACCCCAGCAGAGGTGCGGCAGGAGCTCGGCAAGGGGACTTTTGCCGTACCATCTTGAGTGGTAAGTCTCTTCGCGGTTTTATGGCGATCAAGGTTGGAAATAAGGTCAAAGTTCGCTCTGTCCAGGATCGCGGACAAGAAAACCTCAGCGCTCTGGTGGGCAAAGAGGCTGTGGTGCTGGCACGGCGTGTGGTCGATGGCAGCGGTGTCGGCTACATTCTGGAGTTTCCCGATCGCTCTCGACATTGGTTTTTCGAGAGCGAACTGGAGGTGCTCTAAGCCCCTGTCTGTGTTCTGTTGTCTAGAGGGTCGGTTGGTGGCTTCTCCTCCTCATTTGACTCGCCGTTTGCTGGCCCGCCAGATGGCCGCGCAGGTGGATGGCCTGACCGTGGAAATGGCTGCTGCTGCGCTGGAGGCTATGCTGGACAGCATTAGCCAATGCCTGGCCCAGGGGGGATCCGTGCGGCTGGCTCGCTTTGGCACGTTCTCGCTGCGCCATCGTCCCGCCCGGCAAACCTATCATCCGCGCACCAAGGCCCCTGTTCACATCCCGGCTGCCGATGTGCCTCATTTTGTTCCCAGCCCTGAGCTGGGGCGTCCAGCTGGGGTTCGGGTGTCCAAGTCTGAGTCCGCGGGATCCGTGTAGGGTAGCTGCAGAATGACCGTCCTGCTGTGGTTTCGCACCGACTTGCGCCTGCTGGATCACCAGCCGCTGACGCGGGCCTGCCAACAGGGATCCCCTTTGATCCCCTTGTATTGCTTGGATCCCCGCCAGTTCGGCGAGACTTCCCTTGGGCTCCGCCCCAGAACCGGCCCTTTCCGCGGTCAGTTTTTGCTGGAGAGTTTGGCAGATCTGCGGCAGCAGTTGCGGTCGCGCGGCTCGGATTTGGTGATCCGCCAGGGACAGCCGGAACAGGTGATCCCCACCTTGGCACAGGAGTGGGGGGTCGAGGCGGTCTATGCCCATGAAGAGGTGGGCACCGAGGAGAAGGAGGTGGCGGCTGCTGTTGAGCGGGCTTTGCGGTCTCTGGGGATCCGGCTGCAGGTTGATTGGGGCTATACCCTCTATCACCCTGAGGATCTCCCCTTTTGTCTCTCGCAACTGCCGGAGCTGTTCACCCGCTTTCGAAAGCAAGTCGAGGGGAGCACCCCCATCCGGGATCCCTTGCCCATTCCCTCGATCCCCCCCCTGCCATCGGGTTTGGATCCCGGCCCTCTGCCCACCCTGGCCTCGCTGGGGCTATTTTCACCTGCTAGGGATCCACGGGCCCGCTTCACCTACCTTGGCGGCAGCACTGCTGCCCATGCCCGCCTGCAAACCTACTTTTGGGATCTGGATCGGCTGCGCATCTACAAAGAAACCCGCAACGGCATGTTGGATCCCGACGATAGCTCCCGGCTTTCTGCTTGGTTGGCCCTGGGCTGCATCTCCCCTCGCACCGTCTATGCCGAGGTCAAGCGTTACGAGCAGGAGCGGGTGCGCAATGAGTCCACCTACTGGCTGGTGTTTGAGCTGCTGTGGCGGGATTATTTTCGGTTTATCTTGGCCAAGCACGGCGCCAAACTGTTCCGTCCTTCTGGGATCCAAGGGATCCCCATCCCTTGGCAGCAGGATTGGCCGCGCTTTCAGGCTTGGTGTCGGGGTGAGACGGGCTACCCCTTGGTGGATGCCAACATGCGGGAGCTGGCGGCTACCGGATTTATGTCCAACCGGGGACGGCAGAATGTGGCCAGCTTTTTGACCAAGAACCTGGGCATCGACTGGCGCATGGGCGCTGAGTGGTTTGAGTCGTTGCTCATCGACTACGACGTGGCCAGCAACTACGGCAATTGGAACTACACCGCCGGCGTAGGGAATGATGCCCGTGGCTTCCGCTACTTCCACATCCCCAAGCAATCTCGCGAGTACGATCCCAAAGGAGACTATCTGCGCCACTGGTTGCCGGAATTGGCCGGGATCCCGGGGGATAAAATCCACGAGCCCTATCGCCTCACTGCTGCCGAGCAGAAGCAATTTGGAGTTCGGTTGGGGGTGGACTACCCTCGCCCACTGGTGGATTTGGAGAAGTCTCTCGCGGCCAACCGACGGGTTTACGAAGCTGCCCTGGCCTGCCGATAGGCATTGCCTTGTCTGGGGCTTCTTCCCGAGAAGGGGCTGAGGGGATTTTCTGAGGCGCAGTTCCGGCCCAAGAGTGCTATTCTAGTTAAGCACTATCCTGGCTCAGTAGCTCAGCGGTAGAGCAGGGGACTCATAAGCCCTTGGTCGCGTGTTCAAATCACGCCTGAGCCATCTCTATGAAACCCTTACTAGAGGCCCCTTTCCGTTGTGGAGTAGGGCTTCTGGCTTTTTGGGGCCACTTTGCGCTGTTTCTAGGTCGTGTTGATCTTATGTTAGGATAGAGAGAATAATTTATAGAGGAAAGAGGATGAAGTTGGTTTTTTTAGA
>NZ_JANSHM010000075.1:0-13312 GCF_047461635.1 Synechococcus sp. W55.2
TGTTTGGAAACAAACAGAATGCTATCGCTGCATAGTTGAACAGTGATGTTCAGCAGTGTTCAGCGTAAATGTATCAGTCCTTTAGCCACTGCCTTCTGCGAGCATTGTCCGCCTGCCCCCACTAATAGCGCGACACCGCCGGATGTCCACCAATGTACCAGCGCCAGGGGATCTCGGCTCCTTGGGTGATGCCGATGCGGGTGGTTTGGACGATGGACAACTGCGTTTGCCAAGAGGGGGATCCCTCCAGCCAAATGCCTTCCTGGCCGGCTTCCGCCCGCTCTAGCCGCCAGCCGTTGTGGGATCCGTCGATGCGCAGTGCTTGACAGAGCAGGCCCGGCCCCGCCGCCGCCCGTGCTGGCTGATTCTGTTTGTTGGCCGGGATCCAGTCTGGCAGGCGATCCAACTGAGCTGCCCGGATCAGAACCGCCGCCGGGATCCCTTCTGGCTCGGTAACGATATTTAGACAGTGGTAGAGGCCGTAGATGCGATAGATGTAGAGATGCCCTGGCGGGCCAAACATGACCTGGTTGCGTTGGGTCTTGCGGCGGTAGGCATGGCAGGCCGGATCCCCAGCCGTGTAGGCCTCCGTCTCTACGATCTGGGCCCGCACCTGCAGCCCATCGGCAAATTGCCGCACCAGAACCATGCCCAGCAAGGCAGGTGCCACCAGCGGGGCCGGCTGGCTCAACCACTCCACAGCGTCCACGGCAGGCTTGGCAGCCCTCAGCCCCCAGCAACGGCAGGGACGATGCTCACCTCATCCCCATCTTGCAGAGGGGTGTCACATCCCTTGAGGAAGCGAATGTCTTCGCTGTTCACATAAAAGTTGACGAAGCGGCGCAATTCCCCCTTCTCATCGCACAGCCGCGCCTTAATCCCCGGACAGCGTTGTTCCAAAGCATCCAACAATTCGCGGATGGTGGATCCCTCGCAATTCACCACCCCCTGATCCTGGGTGAGCGCCCGCAGCGTGTTGGGAATCAGCACCTTGACTGCCATAGCCCAATGCCTCGTCCATTAACCAACATCAAAAAACTAGGGTAGCAGCACCCCATCGATGCCGTGAATCACGCCGTTGGAAACTGGAATATCCGCCAGGTTCACGTTAGCCCCGTTGACCCGGATGCTGCCATCGGATCCCACCTGCACCTGCAGCGGCAGCCCTGCCAAGGTGGTCAGAGTGGTCGATTGGCCGGGCCACAGGTCAAACGAGGTAATCCGCCCCGGCACCACATGATACGTGAGAATGCGGGTGAGCTGAGCCCGGCTGGCCGGCTGCAACAGCGTCTCCACCGTACCCGGCGGCAGTTGCCCAAAGGCCACATCGGAAGGGGCAAAGACCGTGAACGGCCCCGGCCCTGCCAACGCCGTATTCAGGCCCGTCGCCCGCAAAGCTGCCGCCAGCGTCGAGTAGCTACTGGGCAAAGTTTCCAGCTCAACGGCAATGGTGTTCAGCCCTTGTGGCCGGGCCACGGGAGCAAAGACAAGCGGGGTCAGTACAGCCGCCACCGGGATCCAACGGCGAACAAGGCGCTGAACAGAAGGAAAGATAGGCATCGTGCAAAGCTCCTGAGCCAATAGGTCTACGCCAGGGATCTTAACAGTTCTTCATTAAGATCCTGTTAAGAGGCAGTGGAGAGGGTCTTCCCTGCAAACCGAGTTCATACTGATGCCTCTTGCCAGTCCAGCCGCTCCAGGGTGCGGGCGCGCTCCAAAGCCTGTTCAAAGCTCTCCAGCTTGGGCGAGATCACCAGAGGATGGCCTACGTGGGGTTGAACCGCCTCCTGGGTCTTCAGGCCGTTGCCGGTAATGTAGGCTACTGTAACCGCCTCGGGATCAAGTTGGCCGGACTCTGCTAGGCGTTTGAGCACGGCAATGGTGGTGCCGCCGGCGGTTTCGGTGAAGATGCCTTCGGTCTCGGCCAAAAGCTTGATGCCGGCAACAATCTCCGGATCGGCAGCCGTCTCGATCTGGCCGCCGGTTTTGCGGGCGATCTCCAGGGCGTAGATCCCGTCAGCAGGGTTGCCGATGGCGATGGACTTGGCGATGGTATTGGGCTTAACAGGGCTGACAAAATCCCGCCCCTCGCGAAACGCCTGGGCAATGGGCGCGCAGCCCTGCGCCTGTGCGCCGTGGAAGGCGACCGGCTTATCCGCCACCAGCCCCACCTTCACAAACTCCTGGAAGCCTTTATAAACCTTGGTGTACAGGGATCCCGAGGCCAGCGGGATCACTACCTGATCCGGCAGTTGCCAGCCCAGTTGCTCCACCACCTCGTAGGCCAGGGTTTTGGAGCCTTCCGAGTAGTAGGGGCGCAGGTTGATATTGACGAAGCCCCAGCCGTAGCGATCCGCCACCTCGGCGCAGAGGCGGTTCACCTGGTCGTAGTTGCCCTCCACCGCCATGACGGTGGGGTTGTAAATCAGGGATCCCAGCACTTTGCCCGCTTCTAAGTCCGCCGGGATGAAGATGGTGCAGTCCAAGCCGGCGTGGGCGGCAATAGCAGCGGTGGAGTTGGCCAGATTGCCCGTGCTGGCGCAGGAAACGGTGGTAAAACCCAGCTCCTTGGCGCGGGTCAGCGCCACCGACACCACCCGATCCTTGAAGCTAAGGGTGGGCATGTTGACGGCATCGTTCTTGATGTAAAGATTTTTTAACCCCAGCCGCCGACCCAGCCGCTCCGCCTTAACCAGCGGGGTCATGCCGGTGCCCACATCGATGGGCTTTTCAGAAGTTACTGGCAGAAAAGGCCGATAGCGCCAGATAGACAGCGGCCCAGCTTGGATGCTCTGCCGGCTGACGCTGTGCCTCAGCCAGTCGTAGTCATAAACCACTTCCAGGGGGCCGAAGCAGAGGTCGCACACGTGCTTGGCGACTGGCTCGTACTCTGCCCCACATTCCCGACAGCGCAAACGGCTAAAGCCCGCCTGGTGGCTGCGCAAGGCGGAGGCCGGTGGCCAATTGGCAGGGCTGAGCGGGTGTTGCGAAAGGGTTTGAGTCATGGAAGGCCTCGAGGTGTAAGGAAGAGGGGCGCTGGATCGGGTTTACCCATCGTTGAGGGGAATCCTATCACCTGTAATCCACCGCGTCAACTAAACCCGACTAAAATAGTCTGGATTAGATCCGGTTGAGGATAATGGAATCGGTGCTTGGTTCTCTCAGGCGGGCTGTCTGGTGTTTGTATGAGCCGCAACATCCCTTGGGCGACTCTGCCCTTTCCTCTGGGATCCCCTGCTATCGGCAGCCTTGGGGGAGCTGATCCCAGCGCCCTGAGGTCTCTTCAACTCTTCAATCAGGTGACTTAGGCTGGGAACTGAGCCTCTACCCAACTTTATTTCCCAGGGCAACAGAAAACTTTCCCTACTGCTCTGCCTGCCTCAGGCCGGTCGCAAATAACCCTATCCGTTGCCGCCATCGCTAAGCTGGATAAGCGAGCTGAAATAACCTGAAAATTAAAAGACCGGGGATCCCGGCTATTCATTTTGGAATTGCCACCCTATGCTCAGAGTTGGACGGGACAGCATTGATTTTCTCGATCACTACGATGTGGTGGTGGTTGGCGGGGGGCACTCCGGCTGTGAGGCAGCATTGGCGGCAGCGCGGCTGGGCTGTAACACCCTCATGCTGACGTTGAATCTGGACAAGATCGCCTGGCAACCCTGTAACCCTGCCGTCGGCGGCCCGGCCAAATCGCAGCTGGTGCACGAAATCGATGCTCTCGGCGGCGAGATGGGCAAAGTTACCGACCGCACCTATTTGCAAAAGCGGGTGCTCAACCGTTCGCGGGGGCCGGCGGTGTGGGCGCTGCGGGCGCAAACCGACAAAAGGGAATATGCGCGGGTGATGCGCTCGGTGGTGGAAAACCAGCCTAACCTGACGATTCGCGAGGGCACTGTCACCGATTTGGTGTTGGGGCGCAACGACGAGGTGGTGGGCGTGGTCACCCATTTCGGCACCATCTTCGGCTGTCGGGCGGTGATCCTGACCACCGGTACGTTTTTGGGGGGGCGCATCTGGATTGGTCGCCACTGGCAAGCTGCCGGACGAGCAGGGGAATTTGCCGTGGAAGGGCTGACCGACACCCTGCGCCAACTGGGCTTTGAAACGGGCCGGCTGAAAACCGGCACCCCTGCCCGCGTGGATCGGCGCAGCGTGGATTTTTCGGTCATGGAGCGGCAACCGGGGGATCCCGATGTGCGCTGGTTTAGCTTCGACCCCGAGGTGTGGGTGCCACGGGAGCAGATGGATTGCTACTTGACCCGCACCACCCCAGAGACCCACCGCATCATCCGGGAAAATCTCCACGAAACCCCTGTCTATGGCGGCTGGGTGGAGGCCAAAGGGCCCCGCTACTGCCCCAGCATCGAAGACAAGATTGTCCGCTTTGCCGACAAGGAAAGCCATCAGATTTTTATTGAGCCGGAAGGGCGGGATCTGCCGGAGCTCTACATCCAGGGGTTCTCCACGGGGATGCCTGAGAAAATCCAGATCCAGATGTTGCGCTCCTTGCCTGGCCTGGAGCGGTGCGTCATGCTGCGGCCTGCCTATGCGGTGGAATACGACTATCTGCCGGCCACCCAGCTCTACCCCACTCTGATGACCAAAAAGGTGCAGGGGTTGTTTTGCGCCGGCCAGATCAACGGCACCACCGGCTACGAAGAGGCGGCAGCTCAGGGGCTCATAGCCGGGATCAACGCCGCCCGCCTGGTTCAAGGCAAGCCCCTGGTCACCCTGCCGCGGGAGTCCAGCTACATCGGCACCCTCATCGACGATCTCTGCACCAAAGAACTGCGGGAGCCCTACCGCATGCTCACCAGCCGCTCCGAATACCGCCTCATCCTGCGCTCCGACAATGCCGACCAACGGCTCACCCCCCTGGGGCGAGAATGGGGCTTGATCGATGACCGGCGCTGGGCCCTGTTCCAAGCCAAGCAAGCGCGCATTGCCGCAGAAATCGAGCGCCTGGAAACGCAGCGGGTGAAGGCCCACGACCTGGCCGGCATCCAACTAAGCCAACTGACGGGGCAGGGGATCAAGGGATCCGCCACTCTGGCCGAGATCTTGCGCCGCAACCAGATTCACTACTCCGATCTCCTGGAACTGGGGCTGGGGGATGCGGAGCTGGATCCCTTTGAGCAGGAGGCGGCAGAGATTGCCGTCAAATACAGCGGCTACATCCAGCGGCAGCAGAGCCAAATTGAGCAGGTGAGCAAGCAGTACCACCGCCCTCTGCCCCCCGATCTGGACTACCACTCCATCCCCACCCTCTCCAAAGAGTCGCGGGATAAGCTCTCGGCGGTGCGCCCGCTAACCGTGGGCCAGGCGGCCCGCATCGGCGGTGTCAACCCCGCCGACATCAACGCGCTGCTCATCTACCTTGAGGTGAGGCAACGTCAGAGGGCGGCGGATCCCGTCTGTTCTTCTCTGTGAGCTCCGCCCCCATCCATGTAGAGGGAAGGGATCCCTTCTAGGGGCATGCGCGAGGCTACCCCCAGCTCCAGCGGCGAGACCTCCCCCCGCAGCCAGTGGCAGAGCCCAGCTGCCCCAATCATGGCGGCATTGTCGGTGCAGAGGGCTAGAGGCGGGATCACCACCCGCAACCCCCTTTGCCGGGCTGCTTCTGTGAGGCGGGCCCTCAGCTCCCGATTGGCAGCTACCCCTCCCGTCAGCAGCAGCGTCGAGAGGCCCAGCGCCTCGGCGCAGGCCACTGCCTTTTCGGTGAGCACATGGGTCAGACAGGCCTGGAAGCTGGCGGCAATGTCGGCAATGGGCAACTCCTGGCCTTGCTGCTGCAACTGCTGGACTAGGCGCAACACCGCCGTTTTCAGGCCGCTGAAGCTTGTGTCGTAGGGATGCTCCACTTTGCCCTCGGGCAGGGGAAAGCGCTGCGGATCCCCCTGCTGAGCCCAGCGGTCAATCTGCGGTCCCCCCGGATAGCCCAGCCCCAGCAGCCGCGCCACTTTGTCAAACGCTTCGCCGGCAGCATCGTCGCGGGTGCGACCCACCGTCTGGTACTGCCCGTAGTCCTTCATCCAAATCAGGCTGGTATGGCCTCCCGATACCAAAAGGCAGAGGCAGGGGGGGCGCAGATCGGGCTCTGCCAAGAAGCCGCTGAAGAGATGGCCCTCCAGATGATGCACCCCGATCAGGGGCTTGTCGTGGAGCAAAGCCAAGGTCTTGGCCCCCATCAGCCCCACCAGCAGGGATCCCACCAGGCCCGGCGCACAAGTTACGGCAATGGCATCTACCTCGGCCACCTCCAATCCGGCCTGCTGCAGAGCAGCCTCTAGCACAAAGGGCAGAGTTTCCACATGCTGCCGTGAGGCCACCTCCGGCACCACGCCCCCGTAGGCCGCATGGAGGTCGATTTGGCTGGCCACCACGGAGCTGAGCTGCCGCGGGGCAAACCCCGGCCAGGCCACATCCGCCGTCACCACAGCCACAGCCGTTTCGTCACAACTGGTTTCGATGGCAAGGGCGCAGGGCATGGGAGAGCAGGCTGGGCAAAAGGGATAGGAGAGCTTTGGGATACTTGAGATACTTGAATTAAGAATTGTGTGAGCTAAAACCCGGGATCCGTCGGGGCGAGGCGCTCAGGAGTATGATACTAACCGTTTGGTGCCTGTTTCTGCACTTAGCATCCCTTAGCATTTGGACAGATCTTAGACCCCTACCTCAAGGACACATCCTGCTATGCGAACCTTTTTAAGCCTTCTTTTGGCCCTTTGCATTGCGCTTGGCCTCGCCCAATCTGTGCAGGCAGAGCCCTTGATCGGTCTGAAACCTTGCAGCGAAGTTCCCGCCTTTCAGGCTCTGATGAACGAACGCCTGAGCAGCCTAGAGGAGAAGATCCTCAACGCCAGCCCTGCTATGGCTCCCGTCTACCAGCAAAAGCTGGCCCAAACCAGCAAGCGCTTTGAGCGCTACAGCAAGCTGCTCTGCGGCGAAGAGGGCCTGCCCCACCTGGTTACGGATGGTCGGTTGAACCATGCGGGCGAGTTTCTCATCCCCGGTCTGCTCTTCCTGTATATTGCCGGTTGGCTGGGCTGGGCGGGGCGTTCTTACCTGATCGCGGTTCGGGATGAGGATAGCCCCGAAATGAAAGAAAGCCTGATCGATGTACCGCTGGCGCTGCGGTGCTTCCTCACGGCTTTGGCTTGGCCCGCTGCTGCTTTTAAGGAAATTGCCAGCGGCGAAATTCGAGAGCCGGAAGCGGCTGTGCCCATCTCCCCCCGCTGAGGAGCTGAGCCCGGCTTTCTAACTCGATTTATTTAACTTTTGAGAGGCGTCTATGGCTGATTTCACCAAGTTTCTCACCACTGCTCCGGTGGCATTTATCCTGTTTTCCAGCTTTGTTTTTGCCCTGTTCATCGAGATCAATCGCTTCTTCCCCGACATTTTGACGTTCTGAGTGTAGGCCAGGGATCCCCAGCGCAACCTACGCCCGGTGGGATCCCTGCTTTTTTAGGCTTTTTTCCATCCTCCTTTGAACTGGACACAGAGTTGCTGAAATGGTCGAACCCAATGCCGATCCTGCTCCGTTGAATAGGTTGAACATGAATAAGGGATACGTCACCGTCCCTGAGGGAGATCCGCAAATTGGGGATCTCTGGACACCGATCAACCACGCGCCTGTTGTCCGGCTGTTGATCGACTGGCTGCCCATCAACCGACCGGGATTGAGTTCCATTTGGCGGGGCTTGGAAATCGGTATGGCCCACGGCTATTGGCTGGTAGGCCCCTTTGCCAAGCTGGGGCCGCTGCGCAACGAGCCCATCGGTCTGCTGAGCGGCTTTTTGGGAGCCTGTGGCCTGATCTTGATTCTGACGGCGGCCCTTTCTCTCTACGGCACTGTCACTTCGCAGCGCAACATAGGGCCGGTAGGGGGATCCCAATCTTGGAGCGAATTGGCCGCTGGCTTTTTGGTAGGGGGTATGGGGGGGGCGGTCGTCGCCTACCTGCTTTTGCTGAATGCAGATCTCCTTGTCCCCGCATCTTAACTGGAGCTATTGGCCATCCGTTGGATCATCCACAACGTCTTTAATCGCTTCTCGAGCATCCTCGACTCCAGGGTGGGTGGCTGCCTTTGTTTGCTCGGCCTTACCTTCCAGCCTTTCACGCTGATCGCTGGCCAGCTCACCCACAATTTCTTGGATTTTGCTCTCCAGATTCTTGGCAGTAACTCCAACTGGCTTTTCAAGGCTCATAACATCAGCCCCTTAACCGGCTTTGCCCTGTCTACTCGATAGCACCTTTTCTCTCTGGGCCTCGTGATCCAAATCACCTGCAAGGGGGGAAAGAGCGCGAGTCAGGCTAGCAGACCAGAGGAAGCTTGTCTTAGCATGGACTGAATCCTGCAATGAGCCGATGACAGCGGTTCTAGACATTTTTTCTGCCTATCTTTCGTGAGCTGCTGTGAACGATCTGCTGTTCGAGCCCACTTCCGAAAGGCCCTCCTTGGCCGAGATTCGCCGCCTATCGCCCGCAGCCTTGGCCTACTTGGGAGACGCCATTTACGAACTGCATGTGCGGCGGCAACGGCTATTTCCTCCGGATCGACTGGAGCGCTATCATCAGCAGGTGGTGAGGCGGGTGCGCGGCTCGGCTCAGGCTAAGCTGCTGTTGGCCCTGTTGCCCCATCTCAACCCCGAAGAGCAGGAAATTGTCCGCTGGGGTCGCAATGGCTGCGGTCGCCCACCCCGGCATCTGCCTCTGGCCGATTACCAAAACGCCAGCGGCCTGGAAACAGTTCTGGGCTATCTCTACCTGGCCAATCCCGAACGGCTGCGCCATATCCTCGCCCTCACTGATGTTTTGGCTGAGACCCTAGGCGAGTGGGAAGGTTAGGATAGTCTTTCCGTCTTTCCATCTTCCACGCCCATGCCCAAGACTTCTCAGCGCAAACCTGCTTCACGGCTGTCTCGCTCGGGCAAACTGCAGCCGCGAAGGGCAGGGCAATCCGTTAGCAAGCGGGTACAGCGGCCCAAACGCCGAGACGGGGATCCCAAGCTTGCCACCCAAGAGGCTCCGGTGAAGCCGATCCGCCGCAACGCACAGCGGCAGTGGCCCCAGGGCAAGGTGGCTCCTCAACCGGCAGGCCAACGAGATCCCGGCCTTCCCATGGGTGGGACAGGGGTTCTGCCGGAAGAAGTGCAGCTTCAGGTCGACCGGGATCCGCAGACCGAGCTGGAGCAAGAGATCATCTACGGTCGCCAGACGGTACTGGCCGCCCTGAGAAGTCAAGCCACCCTCAACCGGGTTTGGATCCTGCCGAGGTTGCGCTACAGCCCCCAATTTTTGTCTCTGTTGGAAGAAGCCAAAGCGCGGGGCACTGTCATCGACGAAGTATCTCCACAGCGGCTGAACGCCCTCACGGCTGGCGCCAACCACCAGGGTATAGCTGCCCAAGCCACGCCTTATCAGTACGTGGCCCTGGAGGATTTGGTGGAAAGAAGCCGGCAGGCCAGCCCCAATCCAGTGCTGGTAGTCCTAGACGGGATCCAGGATCCCCATAACTTGGGAGCCATTGCCCGTAGTGTGGAGGCTTTTGGCATGCAGGGGATGGTGATCCCACAACGGCGGGCAGCAGGGGTAACCTCGACGGTGATGAAGGTAGCGGCGGGAGCCCTCTCCACCTTGCCGGTGGCGCGGGTGGTGAATTTGAATCGGGCTTTGGAATACCTCAAAGAGCAGGGGTTTTGGGTTTATGGCACCACCAGCCGAGGGACTGACCTCATCTATAGAGCCGATTTTCAACGGCCCATTGCCTTGGTGGTGGGATCCGAGGGGGAAGGGATTAGCCTGCTCACACAGCGCCATTGTGACCAACTGCTGTCCATTCCCTTGGCAGGCCGTACTGAAAGCTTGAATGCTTCTGTGGCCGCCGGCATTGCCCTCTACGAAATCCACCGGCAGCGCTCTCCCCACCACCTCAAACGCCCTGAGGTTGATACATTCCTCAACAAATCGTCAATAAAAGTAGTAGAATCTAGGGGATTGCAAAAGGACATCCAATGATTGCTAGACTTGATAATGGGGGATGGATCCCGTGAGCAACCTTTTGGCCAATCTGTTGGATAAGCTGCGCGGCCTATCGGTCTGGATCGAGATCACCACCGAGGACTGTACCTACTACTACGGCCCCTTCTCCGATGAAGCTGAGGCGGAGCGGCTCAAAGGCCACTACATCGCCGACCTGCAAAAGGAAGGAGCCAAAAAGATCCAGGCTCTGGTGAAGAAAATGCGCCAGCCACAGTCTCTGACGGTGACCCGTACTCCGTCGGGAGCCCGTTCCTGATGTCTGCTACGGCTTATCAAGTAACCCTTCATCACCGCGGCCAAACCTACCGCTTCCCTGCCTCTGCGGATCAGACGGTTTTACAAGCTGCTCTTGAACACGGGATAGAGCTACCTTCCTCTTGTCAGGCGGGGGTTTGCACCACCTGTGCGGGGCGGCTGAAGTCGGGATCTGTGACTCAGACAGAGGCAATGGGGATTGGGCCAGAACTGCAGGCCCAAGGGTTTGTGCTGCTGTGTGTAGCCTATGCTACCTCTGATTTGGAGGTGGAGACCGATCAAGAGGAAGAGGTTTACCGTTTGCAGTTTGGCTCCTAACCGTGCCGGATTTCTGTTCAGGTCTACTTGTTAGCTTATGGGGGTGTGGGGGTAGCTAAGCCCCGCACTGTACCCGTAGGGTCAGTGCCGGGATACAGATACCCCCACATGGTGTATGATAGGAGTAGTTGCACAAAACGGCTTTTGCCGGAATCTGGTGCAACTACGCGGTAGGACATTCCGTGTCTGCTCGTGGAGGGTTCTTGCGTAGGCTCCCCGATGAAGCGAGAAGCCCGCTCCGTACTGCCAGCAGTCGGGGTCGGGAGTATGTCACTAGGTGTTGTAGTCATTTCGATTCAAACTAGGACACTGTACCCACAACTAAAACCTTGGTCGCGTCAGCGTTGCGGAGCAATAATGCAGGGGCCCAAAAGGTTTTTCTCAGTAGCCCGGCTGTCTCAGCCTAATCTGAAAATACTACATTAGTTTATATTGTTGGATTCTTAGTGTTAGAAGTTATCGAAAGTAAGTCTGTTTCCTTGGCGAGATCAGTTCTCGACTCCTGTGAAGTTGCATTTGTTGCACCTATCTCTGCCGTTGAGCTCGCCTCTCTCTGCCCCGCAACTGGAGCAATCCCTCTGTCAGCAAGTTGACCGGGAGCTGGGCCAGCCGGCTCGGCTTCTGCGCTGGAGCTTGACGGCGGTGGAGGGGGATAGAGCCTGGGTTGAGGTGGTCGCCACCACTGATGAGGGCTACTCGGATTTAGACTAGGACAACTCACTCTTAGTCAGCTTCTTGACAGACGTCTGCAAGAGTTTTCCCAATACCCCAGTGGTCTCAGACCAATCGAGAACCAACAGTTTCATTGCTACGTTAAAGAGATGGTTCATATTGATTGATGGAAATGGCTATCGGTACCCTTGCCCATTTTTGTCGTTTGGCCAATGTCTGTCTCTGCATCTGAACCAACTCCGGCTCCACTGCTGGCCGAGCAGCACCCCCCTGTCGCCCTCACCATCGCTGGATCCGACAGTGGTGGGGGAGCAGGGATCCAAGCGGATTTGCGCACCTTTGCTTTCCAACGGGTACACGGTACCTCTGCCCTGACCTGCGTGACTGCCCAAAATACCCTTGGGGTGAGCCGGGTCGATGCGCTGCCCCCCGAAGCCGTGGCTGCCCAAATTGAGGCCGTGGTGCAGGACATTGGGGTGCAAGGGATCAAGACGGGCATGTTGCTGAATGCCGAGATCGTGCTGGAGGTAGCCCGTCAGGTGGAGCGCTGGGCGTTGCGGCCTCTGGTGGTGGATCCGGTGATGGTGTCCCGCACGGGAGCAAAGTTGCTGGCAGATGAAGCCATTCAGGCCATCCGCGAGCGGCTGATCCCCTTGGCCCAGGTGCTGACCCCCAATCGCTATGAGGCGCAAATTTTAACGGGGCTGCAGCTGCAGTCCCTGGCGGATATGCAAACGGCGGCTCAGCAGATTCGCACCCTGGGCTGTGGAGCGGTGTTGGTCAAAGGTGGGGGTATGCCGGGGGAACTGCAGGGGGTGGATGTGTGGTTCGATGGCGAGCGACTGGAAGTGCTGAAAACAGAGCGGATCCCCACCCGCCACACCCACGGCACCGGCTGTACCCTCTCGGCGGCCATTGCAGCACAGATGGCCTGGGGCAGGGATCCCTTGGCGGCCACAGTGGCGGCCAAAGCCTATGTAACAGAAGCGCTGCGACATCCTTTGGCCATCGGGTCAGGTCAGGGGCCAGTGGGGCACTTCTACCCGCTTCTGTCCGGGATTGGCAAACCTGTGCCATAAGAGAGAGGTCACTCTCTCTGGCTGCTATGGCTAGCCCGTCGAATCTTTCTCAGAAGGGATCCCTGCCCAAATGGCGGTTTTGGCTACCCCTACTGCTGCAGCTGGGTATCGTTCTGCTGATACCGGCTCGGCAAGCGCTGACTCTTGCTGTCGGAACCACGATCTACCTGCAAACGGCCCCTGTGGATCCCTATGACCTTTTGCGGGGCCGGTATGTGGCCTTGGGCTACATCGTCGGTCGGCGCTCCACCCTAGAGCAACTGCCGGGTTGGTCACCTGAATTGGAGACCCCAGGGATCCTTTATCTGCGCTTGGCTCCCCCCGCAGGGGATCCCACTCAACCTTGGCAAGCAATCGGTGTCAGCCGGGAGATGCCCAAAGATTTGCAGCCTGAAGAGAAAGTACTGCGAGGCTGGTTTGACGGGTGGCAGCTCAAGTTGGGAATCGAAGAATTTTTTATTCCCGAAGCAGCTGGAGATGCCTTGGAAGAGGATATTCGGCGTTACCCTGAAGCCACGCGGGCAGAAGTGAAAGTGGATCCCTGGGGCAAGGCAGCATTGGTCGGCCTCTGGGTAGGGGAGCATCGGTACTAAGTGCTCATTCTGCCCGGCTTTAACGCTTTAACAATTAATCACCATATTCTGACATCCGAACCCGAAGGAGAGCCGGAAAACTGAATGGGGCAGGGATCCCTATCACTTGCCCCTCGAAACCCTGAAGATGGCAAGAACCGGAGCTGTGCCATTGAGGAGCTTGCTAAGTGCTGCACAGCCTTGCTCAACACCTGAATTAGGGTCATCCCAATTGGGTCAAACTTCTTCAGCTAGAAATCGCAGGAGCCCCGCACTGTACCCGTAGGGTCAGTGCCGGGAGGAATGCGAGGTTACAATAGAACTATGACCCAAGTCCTGACCGTCTCCTGCAAGCTCAAGGTGTCCCAGTCG